>NZ_BCMR01000002.1:0-1353 GCF_001653015.1 Rickettsia sp. Tenjiku01 | reverse complement strand
TTAAAGCCGTATTTATATCAGGTACGTTTCTAATACCGAATGCTATAGTATAATAATCAAAACTATCATCCGGAAATGGTAGTGCTTCAGCACTTGCTACAATAAATTTAAGATTTTGAAATAAATTCAGATCTATTGCTTTTTTCTTAGCTTGCTTTAACATTTCTTCATTAATATCACTTAAAGTTAAAGAGATATTATTAACTCTATCTCTTGCTTTGTTAGCAAGTTTTAGAGCAATATCACCGCTACCACTAGCAACATCTAATATATGAGAGTTAAGATTTGGAATTTGCCTAATAAATTCATCTTTCCATAAGCGATGTAATCCCAAACTCATTAAGTCATTCATTAAATCATACTTATCAGCGACATTAGAAAAAACGTTATTTACTAAACCTTGTTTTTTAGTGTAGTCTACTTTTTTAAAGCCAAAATTTGTTTGGTTCATAGTTTTTTATTATAAATATTAGTATCAAATGCCGGAACTTCCTGAAGTAGAAACTCTTAAAAACTCTCTAAAAAATAAGCTAATCGGGCTTATTATAGAAAATGTAGAGTTAAAAAGAGATAATTTACGTTATAAGCTATCCCCGCTTTTAGCTACAGAAATCTTAAATACTAATATACTGGATGTTAGGCGTCGTGCAAAATATTTAATTATAGATTTTAATAATGATTATTCTTTAATAGTTCATCTAGGCATGAGCGGCAGATTTACTCTGCAATCTGCTAATTATAAAACTCAAAAACACGATCATGTGATTTTTGATTTAAGTAACAGTGAAAAGTTAATTTTCAACGATACTAGACGATTCGGTATGATTTATAGTTTTAAGACTGATCTCTTAGAAAAAGAATTTTTTAATGATTTAGGCATAGAGCCTTTTTCTGATTTATTGACGTTAGAATATCTAAAAGATAAGCTACAAACTAAAAAAATACCAATAAAAAACTTGATTATGGATAATAGAGTTATAGTCGGAGTCGGTAATATCTATGCTTCCGAAAGTCTGCATTTAGCTAGAATTCATCCGGATAAATCAGGTAGCGATTTAAGGGATGATGAAATAAAAAATTTAATTAAAGCGATTAGAGATGTGTTAACTAAAGCTATAACTGCCGGCGGTACTACTCTTAAAGATTTTGTAAACGGCAATAACAAACCTGGTTATTTTACTAAGCAACTTAAGGTTTACGGTAGAGAGGGACAAAGTTGTTTAAGCTGCTCTAGCACTATTATCAAGATAAAGCATTCAGGCAGAAGTACTTTTTATTGTAAAACTTGCCAATATAGTTAATTCACTTGACATATTTTTTAAAACTATTTATAAAGCTCTTTATTATTTAATT
>NZ_BCMR01000001.1:0-69632 GCF_001653015.1 Rickettsia sp. Tenjiku01 | reverse complement strand
GCTCTTTATTATTTAATTTTTAGTTATGCGATATAAACATTAACTAATTGTCAATGATAATTACCATGAAACATGGACAATATAATTTTATGACATTATTTTCATTTGACTGAGCAGAGAAATTTGAGTTAAATATCGAAGCTCTATACATAAAAAATTATCATTATGAATGAATTACATATTAAACTACAAAATTACAGTAGTACATATCCTGAAGAAATTGTTACAAAAACAAAAATGCTTGCATTTTTAAATGAATATGAAAACCCTTTTAGCTGAGATTTACAAATAGGACATTTCACTGCTTCGGCTTTTTTACTTAATAATGATAAAACTAAATTTTTATTGATGCACCATAAAAAGTTTGATAAGTGGCTTCAACCAGGCGGTCATTGTGATGGAGATAGTAATATATTAAATGTAGCGCTTAAAGAAGCTATAGAAGAATCCGGAATTAATGAAATCAAAACGATAAATAAGGAGATTTTTGATATAGACACCCATTATATTCCGCGAACTCATAAGGAGCCTGCTCATTATCACTATGATGTACGATTTTTACTAAAAACAGTAAATAATGATAATTTTATAAAAAATAACGAATCGAACGAACTTAAATGGTTTAACTTTTCTGATTATTCAAAATTAGATATTGAGCTAGAACGTTCCGTTACTAGAATGATAGAAAAGTTTATGACAATTAACCATCCTGCTTGTTAAATATAAATTATTGCCCTATAATAAATAGCGTTTTTTAAATAAAATGTAAATCAAATGCCATCATCTAAAATTTTTTCATTCCTTAGTAAGAACAAGGAAGATAATACTCCAAAAAACCTAGAAATTACGCATCCAGATTCAATTAATAAGAACAGATATCCGAACTCTCTAGCAGGTGAAGTTGTTACTATTAAACTTAAGGATCAAACTCAGCCTCATAATTTTATAAAGAGTGAAAAAGTTACCCTAACTTTATTTAAACCGCCTTCTTCTCAAAGTAAAGACGAATTTGATCCTATCTTAAAAGATGTTGAAAATATCTTAAAGGATTTGGAGATTTTCTTAGATAATATAGAGACTAAAGCTTTAGGAGAGATTGATTCATAGTAACATCGATAGTTTTATGCTGTAAGGTTCCTAGCTAAAAAGGGCATTACCCGCGTGGATCAAAAAACGCGTTCGGTGTCATACCGTGGCTTGACCACGGTATCTTGGTCACAGACTTGTATTCTTAGATCCCGTGGTCAAGTCGCGGGATGTATTTTATGCTATTTTTTGATATTCAAAATATATTTTTCTTACTGCATAAATCCACGCTAAGCATACAAAAGTAAATACCACCATTAGAATTGGTGAGATTAAGCTAAAAGTAGCGGTTGGAACTAAAGTAAAAATAATAGATTGCACAAGACCGCTAGAGGATTTGCCGACTTTTGCACTTATCACGTCAACCGCAGCTTTGCCTTTGGTTTTAAGCTCTTCATCAAGAGGGATATATAACATTTCTCTTGAAGTATCCCATATAGAATATTTAGTACCTTTAGCTAAAATATTTTGAATACCACCGATTGAAACGGCAAGAGCAAGAGGTGACATTAAAATTGCTCCATCAAATAATGATAAAATTTGTTGGTCAAATACGATAAGTACAAAGAACAAAATACCGGTCACCATTATTATAACCGGTGCAATAACTGCTGCTACAAACCAGTTGTGCATACGCATAATGTTATTACCGATGATGGTCATAACCATTATTGCCACGCCTGTCCAAAGTATATACAGACTGTTAAATTCAGCATAGGTATTTACAGTCGGATATAATTCCTTAATTTTTGCTTTCCATACGGCTTCGACTAAGTTAATAGCAAATCCGAAAGCTGCCGAACAAATTAAAAGTAGCCATAAATATTTTGATTTCGCAATATATTTAAAGCTTTTAATTAGCCCCATACGTTCTGAAGTTGAGCTACCGCTTTTTGCTTTAGCATAAAATAATGGATTAGTAAAAATGTTCTTGCTAATAAATCTAACTAACAAACAACAAATAATAGCAACAATTGCCACAATTGTCGTGGATACTTGAACTAAAGTGATTTTACTATCCGAAATACTCATAAACTTCTTAATAATAGTATCTTCCGATGATAGATTCATCATTAAAAAGCCGACTAATATTAAAGAAGAGTTGCCGAATAGCGAAAAGAGAGTATAAAATCTTTTTGCTTCTTCGGTAGTAGTAATTTCATTAGCAAACTGCCAAAATAATAATACGTAAAAAATATTAGGCCAAAGCTCGGCAAGACTATAATATACTATATAACCCCAATTACCTACTAATGAGATGTACCACTTAAAATGAGGATAACGTTCCATCCAGTCAGCTAGATTATCGGGATGTACATGAAAAATATGAATATTAGGATAGATTACAAAAGTGAATAAAACAAAAAAGCTGATAAAAAATGCACTTAAATAATAAAAGATCTTTTCAAAAGTAAGATAATTAATCATTTTAGCATAAATAATCACGAATAAAGCAGCGGCAGGCATAACGCAATAAACTTTAGCAAAACCTGCTACTTCTGCACTAATCTCGGAGATTAAAATACTATCTTTTAAGATTCGTAAAACATTTTGATTAAATAAAATACAAAACATTAAGATACTCATCGGAATAAACTTTCCGAGTTCGTAATTATGCACAGGCCAAAATGCCGCTCTGAATTTGTTTTTAAACGATCGTGATGAGGTACTTAGCATTATAAATCCCTAAGGACAAAAAAAAAACTTAAGCACTTCAAGATTTTATGAAAAGATATTTCCCCTAAAACTTTAGAGCCTATATACTTGTTATTACAGTCTGAAGGTGCTGAACTTATACAATATATTTAGCCTTTTGTCAAGAATTACTAATATAAGATTAGATACTCTCAATGCTAGATAGTAATAAATTACAGGAATATTTTGACCTTTATAATCATTATACAAAGACACCTAATTTAGGTAATTAATATTTAAAATCAGGTAAAATAGTAATGCAAACAGAGCATTATAGGGTGTTGTATTACTCGGCGTTATCCCGTGGTTTGTCCACAGGTTCCAGTAAAAATAAATTAAAAATGGATTCCCGTTTTCGTGAGAATGACAAAGGGGAAGTCGGGAATGACATAGAAAGAAGTCAGGATAACATCAAAACTTTCCTAATCATCCTCGCTATCTTCAACTCACTGGAAATATTTTTTTAGCTCGTGACAAAAGTTTTAAAGAAATATCGTTATATAGTAAAATAGATAAGCTATATAATAAAGATTTAAGTTATTTTAAATAACTTTTATTGAAAGAAGAAAAAGAGAAAGATAGGGGTATATTTGCTGCGGTGCTCGTTAATCATGGAAATAAAAAGAGATTTTCAAATAAGTTTTGGAAATATAAAGATGAAGAAGAAAACGATGATAAGAATGATGAACAACATACAATGCTGCAATATCTTAATCTGCTAGTTAATAATAAATGTAAAGATAAAGCCCCTGCACATTTTAAACCTGAATATTGTAATTCTATAGATGAAATTAATAATGAATGGAAAGAAGCGTGTGCTAATTTTAACAATTTATACAGTGAAATTCATGAAGTTTATGAAAATATTGCATCAGTTATTGAATGTAATAAAAAGAGAGTTAATTAAGGAAGAGGATTTAGGAGTGATATATGCAGAAGAAAAGAAGAGTAAAATGAGTTAGAATTAGAGCTTGATTATAAAAGCTCTCAAATACTTGAAATTGATTGTGAAATAAAATTATTAAATTTGGGTTTTTTTGAAAAAATTCATACATTTTTTAAAACCGCAAAATACAATTCTTGCTATGAGCAAAAACGGCATTTAATTAAGCTACAAAATAAATCTTCAGAAGAAATTGACCGGATCAAAACTGATATTAAGAATATTAAAGCTGCAATTAAGAAAATTGAAGCTTCTGTAGAAGAAATAAAACAGCTTAACGACGATATAAGCTTGGCTATCGTAAGTTTAAAAGATAAATATTTCAATATTAAGGATTTTGAAGAAGATTTATTTTGGAAAGATTGGCAAGAAAATTTTGAAGATTTAAATAAAGTCACTCCTTACTTTGATAAAGAGTTTGAAAAATTAAGATCAAAATTATTCATAAGTGCTGTAAGATTACCTGAGATATTTATAAATGCTAATGCTGATAATTTTTGGCATAGCCTGCAATATTTCTTTGATATAGCAGTGCATGCATCGGGTGACCCTAAGATAAACAAAATTTCTTTATGGTCATACCTGTTGTGTCTACAACTTTTCACTCATTCGATAAAATGTTGGCAACATCCGAACATAATGAAATTCCTTGGTTATTTATTGATGAAGCAGGGCAGATACCGCCACAATACGCAGCTAGTGCTATTTACAAATCAAAAAAAGTCGTAGTAGTCGGTGATCCGCTGCAAACAGATCCTATTTCTATATTAAAGCAAGATTTAATGAACAAATTATGTGAACATTTTAAGGTTTCATATCCTGAGTGGTCACCTTCGGAAGTTTCATTGCAAAACCTAGCTGACCGTAATTCTTTATATCAAAATAGCTTACGGTGACAAAATGATTTTTGCTACCTCTGACTGTAACTCTGATATTAGAACGATTTTAGGTACTTCAAAATGGATAGATATAAAAGATAATAAGGTTCAACGTTATAAATATGAATCGGAAGCCGAATTTCAAAAATTACTAGAGTTATTAAAACCAAGTATTAAAAGAGAAAAATGGGGATGATTTGCTCAAACAAATTTACATTATTACAATGTATAAAGATTACAGCGAATCTATTCGTAGAAAATTGAATGAAATATATGACGATTCAAGATATGAGAAAATAATTCAAGCATTTGGATATAAAAATATCGGCACTATTCATGCATTTCAAGGCACAGAAAACGATACGGTAATAATACTACTAGGAGCTCAGCATCCTCTTGATAAAGGTGCACGAAATATAATGACGCAAAAGCCGAACGTCTTAAACATCGGTATTAGCAGAGCTAAAAATAACCTTTATATTATCGGTAACCTTGAGATTTGGCTGAAACATAAATATATGCCGGAAATCTATAATATGCTTGGTGATAAAGATTATACTTAGATAGCACTACAAGAATTGGTTAACTGTCTAGACTGGGGGGGTACGTTATGCAAACCCTTAACCAGTTTAGATTAGCCTTGATTCAGGCTATGCTTAGGCCTGTTTATGCATTAGTACCAGCTCCAAATATTTAGTTTAAATATATTTTACCCCATGCTCATTAGTCCGGCTAAAATAAGCTCCTTATCATCATTATTAATTGCTTCGTAGATTAAATTAGGGCTTAGTAATGTAGTGGCAACTTGTAGCAATGCTGGATTATTGAAAAGCGGTTGGTAATAAATCCTTTGCTATAAATGTAATTATACTAGTGGATTCGTTTATTTCTTGAAGTATTATTGTCTCAATTTTCTTTCTTAAATCTATAACTGTTCCTTTAGTAATTTTGCCATCTAAAAGTTTCCCCATCCAGTTTGTTATTTGTGCTATACTAACATTGTTTTCTAAAGTTTGTACTTTACTTGATATTTCGTTTATTTGTGTTTGTATCACTGCACTATCTTTAATGTGAGCAGTTTCTAATTTCGTAATTATTTTTTTACTGTTGTGTTGAATATATTTAACTTTTGTTGCGTTTGTTTTTCTGCCATTTCATTAACTTCATCTTCTAAATCTACAACTGTCCCCTCGGTAATTTCGTTTCCTATAAGCTCTGTTATACTTTGAGTTATATTTATTATGTCGTTTTTATCTGTTAGCTTCTGAACCTGATTAAGTATTCTATATAAGCTATTCTCTATTATGGGCTTGTCTGCTTCATCAATATTAGTACTATTTTGTAAGTTAAAAATTATCTTGCCTATTATTTGGTAAATATTTGCTTCCTCTGCAATAATAAGTTTTTCGTCCTCGTTCTTATATATATATTTGTTTTATTGAATTGATTATTTAGCTCATTGACTCTTAAACTTAATAAGTCATATATTTTTTTAAAATTATTTTTTATAACTAAATTTAATACTGTTTCACCTTTATTATTAACATGATGAATAGCTTGATAGTCGTTCTAGGTATTAATCTCACAAACCCTTTCTAAACCCTTCCATACAGCTAAAGTTAAGGCAGTATCACCTCCATTAGTTATATGATTAATAAGTTTGATCCGGCATTCTTGAAATTAGCCACATGCATACCTCGCCTCAGCCTTTCCATACAACACAAGTTAAGGCTATAGTACCATAAGTTTTGGTAATAGTATTAATAGCCGGATCGCTCATTAGAGGGATTAGCTGCATGCATACTTTACCTAAGCCTTTACTAGCAGCATAAGTTAAAACCGTTTTACCATTGCTATTAATAGTACTAATAGCCTGATTAGGCATTTTAGAGATTAGTTGCAAACTTTATCTAATCCTTTATTAAGCAGCTAAAGTTAAAGACGTATCGCTGTTATCGTCTATCTTGTTAAGCATGTCACCGTTTAGCTCTTTAGCTAAATTTTCTGCTTCTTCTTCCTTACTTTCTTGTATTACTAAAATTAGTTGATTATATTTTAGCTCATCACGCTTGAGGTTTTGCTGTTGTTTTTCTTGTTCTTCCACTAGTTTTCTTTTTTCTTCCTCTACTTGTTGTGTTTCTAGTTCTTGCTTTTGCTGTTCTTCATATTTCTTTTCTGCTTTTTTTTGGTTATAGTTTTATTTCTGTACAGATATTCATTAATTATTTTAAATGTTGCCTCGCCTATGTTGTTCCAAGGAAGATAAAGCGACGTTAAAGATTTATTAGCTTTAAGTGCTGCAGCTAAATCTTTTGCTTGTGCATCAGTTATATTTTTATTACTAAGGTTACTTGTTGTACTTTCGGATAATCTTTTGTGCCAGTTTGTTTTAAAAATGTTTAGTATGAACATAATTATATCCTTATTATATTCTATAAATTTTAATATTTTGTTAAAAATGCGCTATAGACAGAATCATAATAAGAAACTTTAAGAACGTAATAGAACTTTAACTAAAAGCATAAATAAATTGGAATTGATTTAGGGAATTTTTGAATATATAGAAGATTAAGAGAGATAATTTTAATAAATGATAATAATTACAATTAGTAATTTAATATATTAGTTAATTATTTTAAACAATCAGTTACTACATTATTTGCAGCAACCGCAATCTCATTAGCAATTGAGGTTGTGCCTGTTGCACTTAAGCACAATGATCTCTCTATTTGCTGGCGTGTCACTAAGTATAGTACCGGACAATTTTTAAAAAGCCCTAGATGTCATCCCTGCGAAAGCAGGGATCCAGGCTAAAAAATCTTAATTTTAAAGATTTTTTATTATATCATTTTTTTCAAGGTAAAACTTTTAAAAAAGCTTTAAAGTACTGGATTTCCGCTTTCGCAGGAAGGCATTGTTGTGTGGATCAATTTCACCTCTGTCATCCCGTGGCTTGACCACAGGGTCCATAAAAACAATAAAAAATACTAATAATTTTAGTATTTTTAACTGGATCCCACGGTCAAGCCACGGGATGACAGAGGTGAAATTGATCCACGCAACAATGCCTCGCGGGAATGACAGTAGCACCTCAAATTGTTTGATTAAATCAGTCATAATTTAATCCTTTAAATAATATCTCAACTACTAAGCTATAATTATTGTAAGTTGAGTATTGAAGTGTTATAATATCTTATGTGGGTTCGTCCTTGTCCACCAATGAGTTGAAGAGGTCGTTTACTGGGTAGCGGGATACGACCTTTTGTATGTTGTGATTGCGTAGTGAACGCCTTAGATTTATTCCTTAATTTCTGCTATTTTGCATCTCGATTATATACCAGCTACCGGCTGCATCTTTAACCTTTAAATCAAATATGCTTTTTTGCCTTTATTGAGCATAGGTACTTGCTCTATGGGCATAAACTCTATTTCTTTAATTCTAAAACCCTCCTGAAGTTCAAGAACTGCATTGATACATTCCTTTTATCTCTCTAAATCACGAAAGATTTTTTTAAACCAACTATCATTCGTTGGGTCTAAATATCTTTGCATATTAATTACTACTTTTAGTATTGCTTATATTATTTTCTATATTTAGTAATTATGGCTTTTGATATCTTACTTAATGTACTTTCCGAATAAACCGTAATTTTTTGGTGTATAATTGCTACTCATATATTAATTCTATTAAACCTAAGGTTACAGGAGATAAACCTTATATTTATATAGTGTATTATAGCTTTTCCTACTTATGATTTAGCAGATTTTTATAATTTATGTTGTAATCAAAAGCTGAAATAGCTAGGTTATTTTGAATAAATAGAATTTAACTATTGTAAGAAGTAAAAAATGAAAGAACAAAAATTATTTATAAATGATATGAATTATATAAATCAACACTTGGAAATACAGAAAGAGTACAAGGTTGGTATTGGGGTTTGTGTCACAAATACGATAGTAGTTTACCTTATGTTTCTTGGCGTACTAATGAAGATATAAATGATATAAAAAGGACAGTTTCGCAAGGCGTAAATAATATATTTGATGAAGTAATAGATGGTTTTCGCAACATAAGTGATATAAAATTGGCTACCTTAGAGGCAGTAACACAATTAAAAGATTTAGTAGCAAAGGATAAAGTAAAATTAATGTACCATGTGTAATAATGGTAGCACAGACTGTAGTAATAAAGAAGAAACGTTGAAATTTTTAAACCTTTATATTTCCGGCCCAACCCTTGAGCTTTATTTAAGTCCTCACTCAATTCTGGTAATAGATGCAATTTTTATACACAAAAACTGAAAAATTTTGGTATAAACAATTAATTCTATTAAAAAAATTTTTTACAAAAAGCCCTGCAATCCCTTATTTTACGAGGAATGGCCCCTAGTTTGTATAGCGTACATATTTTTAGAAAAAAAATGGCTAAAATTGGTGCAATTTGTAGAAAATAACGTATAAGTAACAGAAAATATTAGAGAAAAGTCTAGCATAAACTAACATATGAATAGCATAGAACATATTAGTAGGTTTGTATTAAGAGCTAAAATCCTTGTTAAATCAAGGCAATAAGGCGATAATGTGTATTTGCGAACCTAAATTTGAAAGGCAGAAATCTTGATTACTCCTTGGCTTTTCCATTCGATAAACTACAAGAATTGGCTAACTGTCCAGACTGGCGGAGAGAGAGGGATTCGAACCCTCGATACGGTATGACCCGTATAACGGTTTAGCAAACCGCCGCCTTCGGCCACTCGGCCATCTCTCCGGTTATGGCTTTACTTTATATCATCTAATAAGCAAAATTTCTAGAATTATTTTATAATTTTTCTAACTAAATATAAGCATTTTCCGGCTTTACGGAATTGCCCATAATCAAAGCTTCCTTATCAAATCCGGATAGCCTTTTAAAGTCCATATACCAATAACTAGGTAAATCATCCCAACTACGGAAATATTCAATATATTTGTAAAACTGTTTAGCCTTGGCTTCGAGAGTTTCAATATCCGTGTTATCATCACAAATATCAAAAAGTTGTTGGGTTATGTAATAAATAGATTTAGTATCATTTTTATATTTATCTATTAAGTACTCTATAATTTCGATTCGCTTGTTTAAGCTAAGATTATAAGAGTCTGAAATTAACAATTTTACAAAATTCTCATTATCACTGCAGATGCTAAATAATATGTTCTGAATGTTCTCAAATAATTTCTGATATTTAACTAAAAATCTATTCCAAGTTATTGCTTTAAGATTGACAAAACTCTTATAGTCTTTTGGTTGGCATTCGGGAATATATTTTTGTAACGGAAAAATTGAGGTTATCTAAATTTTGATGAAAATTGTTTAATTCTTCAAAATATGCAGCCATAAAAATGATTGTACACTGAGTAATAAGAAAATCTACAAAATAAAATTGATGATATTTGAATATCTGCTACTAACTTGCTGTCTAGTTTTCTAATATCATTTACTATATCACCTATATATTTTAACTCTTCATCCGTGTGATCTACATATTTAATATTTAAATCTTCAAAGGTAATAACTTTACCTTCGGCTATTTTATCTATTATTGTATAGTTTTTAATTATAGGTTCTTCATAATTAGCAATAATATGAATTTCCGGATTATATATATCTTTGAAGTTATTTCGCAGCATATTTTTTACTGCTTTTACCGTATTTTGATTTAGATAATCAAGCTCTAATATATAGAGAATATTGGTAAGTAATAAACTTGCATGATCTATTTTATTAAAAGGAGCAACATACCATGGATATTCACCTTCTTTAATGTCTTTTTGGATAAGAGCAATTTTTTATAACATTCTTCTCTTAAAAATGTATCATTAGTAGCTGTTAAGGTTAAATTTTATAATCCTCTATTACCTTGTCTAAATAGCTCTGCCAATCACTAGTGAATAATTCTAGCAATTGCTTAAAAAAACTAAAACTAATTTGCATATAATAATATTAAGTTAATTTAAAAACTTTATGAATCAGAAGTTATTAGAGGCAGTTATTGACTAACGTTATCTAAACAATGCTGTAGTTCTTCTAAATTACTTATATTACTTAACTTATATGGATAATTAATTTTCCGGAGCATATTTGTTAGTACGCTTCCTGCTCCTATTTCTACTATATGAGCGATTTCTAATTTGTGAAATAGTTCTAAAGTTTCACGCCATCTAACTCGCCCGCATATCTGAAGTATTAAATTTTGTTTGATTTCTGTAGGATCTAGAGTAGGTTTTGCGGTATAATTTTGGATTATCGGTATCAGAGGTTTATTAATTACAGCTTTATCAAGAGCTACTCGCATTTTTTCTTCTGCCGGTTTCATTAAGCTACAATGAAATGGAGCACTGACTTTCAGCTTTATCGCTTTATAACCTAAATCTTTAATGATACTAATAGCATGATCTATAGCTGTGGTCTTGCCGCTAATAACTATTTGTCCTTCGATGTTATCGTTGGCAATTTGGCATAAATTTATTTTGTTGATCTCTTCTAATATTTCTTCAAGTTTTTGAAGCGGAATATTGATACAAGCCGCCATGCTTCCCTCACCTTCAGGACATGCTTCCTGCATAGATGTACTACGTATATGAAGTAGTTTTGCTGCTGTCTCAAGGTTAATACTTTCGGTGCTACATAAAGCACTATATTCACCTAGTGAATGACCGGCAGCATAATCGCAAAGACTATCCAAACTTTTACCGGTTTCGGCTTTGATAATATTTATTATTGCCATAGATACTGCCATTAATGCCGGTTGTGCGTTAGTGGTTAAGGTAAGTTCTTCAGAAGGTCCATTAAAAATTATATCAGTGAGTTTTCGGTTTAGTACTTCATCAACGATTTGAAAAGTTTCTTTGGCGGGTTTAAAATTATCATAAAAATCTTTTCCCATACCGATCAATTGCCACCCTTGACCGGGGAAGATAAAAGCTGTTTTCATATTTTGTATTATCAATTTTATTAATAGATTTTATTAAAATTTTCTAAAATAGTCAAATTATTTTAAGCATTTTAACACTGTTTTTCAATTGTTACGCTATATATAATTTTTACAAAAGTATTAATTTTTCTTAGCTCTATAACTTGATTACTTCCAACTAGTACTATAAATTAAACTAAGAAAATATAAACAAGGAAATTAGTTATGAAGTTAAAAGAATATTTTAAAAAGTTAGAAAGTACAGCTTTTGGTCCATGGCTTGCTGCATTTAAAAAATTATTTAGTAAAGAGGCATTAGAAGAGGAAATACTGAATATAAAACTAAAGGAATCTGAAAAGCAAGAGGTTAATAAAAAAGATTTAGTTATTTTATCTAATAATGTTATTGAAATTGGACAAAAAGATACAATAGCGCATGAAATTTCAAGAGTTAACCAATATAAAGAAAATATAGGTTTGGTATTTACTCTAATTACCAATATTCAATTAGAAAAATTTGCAGAATTTATCTCTAATTTAGCGAAAAAACATAGTGAATTTAAGGATTACTTTCGTAGTGAAGAACAAAAAGAGGGGTTTTTTAAAGAAGATGCTTATAAAAAAGTTGTTAATAAAGGTAAATTAGTTGAAAAATTCCAAAACTCATATAAATATAATTATGAAAAAATAGAACAAAATGTTCATGAATTACAAGCGTATTTAGATTCATATGAATATAATTGTGGTATTCTTAAATCTGATTTATTAAGGCATGATTATTATCATAATGCATAAATTATTATGCTATCTATTTTAGAAGTAGTGGTTTCAATAAAAATCTTATTAATTTTCTTATGACAATATCTATAAATGATTTAAATTTAAGATATAGGAGTTAAATTGAAATAAAAAATATTTAAGTTGAAATTTAAATAAATGTTACTACTATTATGTAGTATCTAACTAAATTCTGTGAAATTAATGATGTTTGATCAGTTAAATATCTTATATCCTCTGTTAATAAGTATTGTTATTTTTCTTGTTGTAGTTGTTATTTCTAAAATAACAAAGTATAAACAAGCCTTAAAAGAAAAAAATTTAAGTATTATTCCTTATGACCTTTTTCATAAGCATAATGCAGGGATGGTAATTGTTTAACCTTTCTATTTTAATTCTTGCTTTATTTTCAAAGAAACTTTCTAAAATTTTTAACATAAGACGCTATTTAAATATATGTGCGTCTTAATAGTCTATTATATTTAATATAGCAGCTACTAATTGAGAGATTTATCGCAAGTTTGTTTGGCCATTTCATACCAGCAATTTTCAGAAGTGGTAGATTTATTACTAAAACCGCATATAATCAGCCTGTCTTTAGCTCTTGTCATTGCAACGTAGAGTAGTCTTATATATTCTTGCAAATCTTTTAATTTTTCAGCTTCTTTCAGCTCTTGCAAAAACTCAGGAGTATCGGCAGCAGCATTAGCAGAGAAAAACATTTCTCCTTTATCATCCCAAATAAATTTATTGCTGCTTATCGGTAAAGTAGTAGAATCGCATAATATAACAATAGGAGTTTCAAGCCCTTTAGAGCCGTGGACGGTCATTACTCTTATTTTGTCTGAATGCTCTATATCACGTTTAATATAGATATCGTTATTCTCAAACCAAGCAACGAATCCTTGCAGTGAATTATCTATATCATTTGCATAGTTTTTGCTTAATGTTAATAGCTCATTTATCATATCATCACTATCATCATCGTAAATCTCTCGTAAATTTAGATTATGTACCACTAAATCAAAGAAGTTCTCAACAAGCGATATTTTATAAATTTCAATTAGAGAATCTAACTTATTATATATCTCCTCATGTGAAGAGAGTATATCCCATAAGCTATTCTCACTTTTATTTACAAGAAGTTCGTATAATTGCTGCTCGCTTATTCCAATAATCGGTGATTTTAGTAAACCGGCAAGATTTAAATCATCATCAGGTAGTAACACAAATTTAGCTAATGAAATTAAATCCATTATAGTTAGATTTTCCTTAAGGTTCATTCTATCGCTTACCTCAACTTTAAGCTTAGCTTTGCTAAGTTCTTTGATCAGATTTTTACTAAATTCATCTCTCTTTCTGACTAATATCATGAAATCTTTTTCAGATATTCTGTTTGCAGTAGACGGTAAAATTTCTTCGCTTTCTATTTGTTCTTTTATAAAATTTACGATTTTTTCTATGAGTAAATCGGCAGCAGATTTAGAATTTTTATAATCTTCAGGTAGTGCCCAAAAAAGCTCTTCTTGTTTTTCACTCGTCACTAATGGCCAAACCGTTACAGAGCCTTGATGTGTACGAAATGAGGATATTAAAGGATTATTCGAAAGGAATAAACTCGGGTAATTGGATTTTATATTTTTTAAAACATTATAAGTAAATTGTAAAATCTCTGTACATGATCTATAAGAATATTCAAGGGTGATATTTTTGAATTTCTTATTAGCATTTGTAAGATTTGCTTTTAGTCGCTCATTTACTAAGTTGAAATTATGAAGATCAGCCCCTTGAAAACTGAAGATCGATTGTTTATCATCGCCGACTATGAAAACACTATTATTTGGCCTCTCTACAGCATTAAACTCTGTTATTAAAGTAGTAATAATATTCCACTGCGAGGGGCTTGTGTCTTGTGCTTCATCGACAAGAATATGATTTATCTCGCTTTCAAGCTTATGCAGCAACCACTTATGAGTAGTTTTATTATTTAGTAATTGCTCGGTGTAGTAAATTAAATCGTCGTAATCGAGTAAATTATTTTCTTCCTTATATGAATCGTATTTTTTTAAAATAATATGCGCAAGTTTAGTAAGTAAGTTCGTATGATATTCTAGCTCTTCTATGCGACGCAGCTCATCTAATCGGTAAATTTCAGAGGTAATTTTTTCTAGCTCTAGTAATAATTTAGGATATTTCCTTATTAATTCTTTCGATAAAAGGCTTTTTCGTTTTTTCCCATCTTTGGTAAAAAAAATTTCTTTCGGTGCTATCTCCACATCATACTCGGCAAATAAGTTTGTTACCTTATCGTAAATATTATTTAATTCCCCTAACGCTAATCTTTTATTAGATATTTCTTTGGGAATTTGCTTATTTATAAATAACTTTCTGAATTTAATTTTCTGCTCGATTATCTCGGTAAAAATATCTTGCAGAGTTATTTCATGAAATCGGTTAAGTAAAATTTTCATTAAGTCATTATGTTCATCGCTTAAGTAAATTTCGTTTCTGATATTTAGGAAGATATCTTGTAATTTAGTTTCTTCAAGGATTTTAAATTCTGGTGTTATGCCGGCTTCTAAGGGAAAAGTGTTAAGGATTTTTTGACAAAAAGCGTGAATTGTATAGATATTTAAAAGCTTATTGCTATTTAGTATTTTATCATATAAAGTTTTTGCGTTTTCTGTGTCTTGCGGCGATGGCTTATTGCCGCTCATTAAGAAAAGTGCTTCTTCTAGTTTCTCAGCGTTGCAAAGAGAAAGATATTTAAGTCTGCTATTAATCCTTACTTGCATCTCTATAGCTGCAGCATTAGTAAAAGTAAGGCATAAAATATTGGAAGGCTCTACGCCCGTTATTAACAGACGTAAAAATCGATCGGTTAGGATTTTGGTTTTACCGGTACCGGCAGATGCCGATACCCAAACGGAGTAATTAGGATCGGATGCTTCTCTTTGTAAGTCACTCATTTATGTATCGATTTTCTACTGTTACCCCGTGGCTTGACCACGGGGTCCAGTCTTTTTAATTATTTTTCTGGACCTCGCTACAAGCTCGCGGGATGACATCCAAAGCCATATAACGACGCCGATAAATTACATATATTACGATTAAAGAAATAGCAAGTCCAAACCAAGTTAGGGCGTATTCTAAATGGTCATTTCTGATTGCTGCTAAATGATTTATTGCAAGAGGTAATAAAATATCTAGATTGCTAATATCTTTTCCTTCCGCAATAATATAAAAATTCTCAAGATCTAAGCCTAACACTTTGGATGTTTCTTTTAAATTTAGCGTTAGCCACACATTATTTTTTATATCGTTAGCAGGTAAGTAGATACGAGTTTTTTCTGATGGCATGGTAACACCGATAATCTCGTGCGGTCGGTCGTTTGTAGCTTGCGTGATAATATTTTTATTGCGATTACTGAACCAACCTCGTGCTACTAAAATCACTTTATCTTCTATGGTTTTAAAAGGAGTAACTAAATAATATCCGTCTTTTTCACTCGACATTGACCTTCTACCGTATAAATATATGTCTTTATTAGGCAAAAATTGACCGGTAATTTTTACTTTGTGATAAGGTAACCCGTCTTGAATTTCTGCTAAATTAATTGCAGGTGAGGTTAGGTTAGCTTGCATTGAAGCTAAAAATAATTTCTTTTCTTTTAAACGACTAAGCTGCCAAAAGCCTAAAGAGATAAGTATTGTAAAGGTTATAAATACAAGAAAATTTGTTTTCATAGATAAGGGGATTATTGATAATCGTCATTGCGAGCGACTAAAAGGAGCGTGGCAATCTCATGAAATAATATAAAATTCCTGAGATTGCCATGTCGAGGCTTTGCCTCTCCTCGCAATGACGTTTTACTAAGCAGTTTTTAAAATCCTACTGAGAAACTCTTTATGTTTTTGCAGCTCTTCTTTTGTAGGTTTAATAACAATAGTAGTTTGCTCTGTTTTGTTATTTACTTGATTAGTTGCTAAATTATTTATTACGGCAGATTTATCAACCATTTTAAAAGCGGATTGTCTACCGCCCATTAACTCTACATATACTTCTGCAAGTAATGCGGCATCTTTCAAAGCTCCGTGAAGCTGCCTACCTGAATTATCAACTTTAAATCTTTTACATAATGTATCAAGATTATATTTTGAGCCTGGAAACATGCTTCTAGCCATTACTAAAGTATCAATAGTATTTGCTAGTTCCAAGAGTTTAATGTCGGTTCTTTTTAATAATGATAATTCGTGATTTAGAAATTTAATATCGAAAGGAGCATTATGAATAATCAGTTTGCTATCTGAAATAAACTCTAAAAAATCATCGGCTATTGTATGAAATAGAGGCTTGTCTTTTAAAAATTCGCTGGATATGCCATGAATTCTATAAGCCTCAAACGGCATATCTCGCTCAGGATTAATATAAAAATGAAAATTCCTGCCTGTTAATACCTTATTTACCATCTCAATAGCACCGATCTCAACGATTCGATGACCTTGTCGTGGGTCAAGTCCCGTAGTCTCGGTATCTAAAATTATTTCTCTTAAACTTGACATTCCAAATCCTTTATTAGCGTTGCTATTTGTTTTTCCAAGTCTAACATATCAACGCCGCTATTTATAGCAAAATCTGCTTTTGCTATTTTGCTCTCTTGTGATAGTTGAATTTCTTTGATTTTATTATAAATTTCTATATCAAACGAAGATCTCGTTATTGCTCTTTGCATTCTTATTTCTTCAGAGCAGTATATTGTTACGACAAAATCAAAATATTTATCAAATTTAGCTTCATAAAGCAGCGGTATTTCGGCAAAGCAAAACTTGGAATTAGCATTTTCTTTTTTAAATAAAATGAGTTTATCTATTAGTAAGGGGTAAATAAAATTTTGTAGTTTTTCTCTAGCTAGGTCGTTATTGTAAATTAAATTACTGATTTTTCCAATATTGAAAGACTCAAGTTCAGGTAGTAATTTTAAAATCTGAGTTTGCAAAACTACATCTTGATATAATTCTTTTATGCATCTATCGGCACAAAAAGTTTTATATCCTTTGTCTGCTAAATAATCCAACATAAAAGTTTTACCCGATGCATAGCTACCGGTAATACCTATTGCTAACATTTTGTTATAAAAATTTTATGTTCATTAGCGAGTTTTATAGTTAATTCCTCTTCGACTATAATTACGTTATTTTTTTGAATCGCTACCCCTTTGTAATTATATTTAGCAAGATTCTTTATAGTATTAGGACCGATCGTCGGCATATCTAGTCTATTATCTTGACCGAATTTCGCTATTTTTACTAATACTCCTCCATGAGGATTTTTACGTAAATCTGCACATCTCGTTATTAAATTATCCGTTCCTTCGGCAGCCTCTATACCAAGTATATAGCCACTTTCAACTATAACCGATTGTGCGATATCGAATGCACTTAGATGATTCAATAATTTTATTCCAAGCTCAATATCATTTTTATCTGAACTTATAGGGTTAGTATCGGTTATAATATTGGAGTTACCTTGTTGATTTTTATATATTTCATTACTTGAAATTACCTTGAAACCGTAACTTTCAAAAAAATCCGCTACTATTTTTAGCAAACTATCATCTCCTCGAATTTTTTGCCCAACTATTTTGAAAAGCAATAAACCGCCTATTTTATCTACGGCTAAATTTTTAAAATTCGGTCTATTAACTCCACCGATAAAAATAATATTTTTTACCTTATGCTCCTTAAAATATTTTATAGCTTCCCCGACCATACCGATTTTTAAAATCTTATATTCAAAATCTTTAATTTGCTCTATATCAGCTTCGTCTTTAATTGCTGCGATATAGCAATTACCGCCTTGCTTTGTATAATTACCTGCTATTAAGTAAGGTAATGAACCTCTGCCGGCGATAATTCCAAGATTTGGTAGCATAATTAAGTTTTTAATTTAGAATTCTAACCATTTATTATAAGTCCATTTTTAATATAAATCTAGAATTCTTATTTGACCTTTACATTTTAATCAAATTAAGGCATAATATTTGGTGCTAATATAGCTATAGTAATAAACGTAATTTAGAATAGAGGTTGCGGACTCGGGGGCAGTACCCGACGCCTCCACCAAAACTTTCTAAATAACTTGCTCCTAAAGGTAATTTGTCGGTATTCGAATCCTCACGTTACTTGCGTGTATCCTGCGGTTCTGCGTTCCGTGTCGCCTTCAAATTTCTCTTTATTAGCTACGTCATTTAGAAAAGTTTAAATATGTAATAACTCTTAAAGAGTAGACAATACGAAGTTCATCGAGTATTTTTGGGGGCGAAATAGGATCGACGTGCCTAATAAAAAGATTGCTTTTACTCGGGATGATTCCGCCGATGGCTTGTGCCATATGGGTCAAAACAAAGAAACGCAAACGATAATAATCGTTCTGTAGGTTGTTTAGCTTTAGCAGCTTAATCCTACGCGGCTGGAGGGTTTGCCGGGCAACAGAAAAACCCTCACTTATACTTGTTTAATTTGAAAAATTGGCATTGCCTAAAAACGGTTGATCTTGTCATTGCAGGCGAATGTAGAGAATGTGGTAATCTCATAAAGTAGGACTCCTGAGATTGTTTCGTCAAAACTTACAGTTTTTCCTTGCAATGACTTACACTGTTCAAATTAAACTTCGTCGACCTATTTTTATTTATTTTTCTCGTATGAATATTGAATATAAAAAATTTGTGTATGAATCTATGCTAGAATTTGTGAAAAAAATTCTAACAAAAATTCAGCATGAAAATTTATATTGGGATCAGTTAATATACATATCGTACAGAACCGATAACCCTGCGGTAATTTTACCTTCAAAAGTTAAACAGGCATATCCGAAACAGATAACAATAGTACTGCAATATCAGTTTGAAAATTTAATAGTAAATGATACGGGCTTTTCTTTAACAGTAAGTTTTGACGGTGTTAAAGAAATAATTTACGTACCTTTTGATGCACTTATTAGCTTTGTTGATTCCAATAATAATTACAGTCTCACTTTTAATCAGTCGTTAAATATACATGAAAATCCTCAACATGAAGAGGCAATAAGTAATAATAAAAGTTATCAGACTTCATCATCTTCAAGCCCAAATGTTATAATGTTAGATAAGTTTCGTAATTCTTCTAAACCTAGTTAATGCATATTATGGATTCAAAAGTAGTGATATATACTGATGGTGCATGTGCGGGTAATCCAGGTCCCGGAGGGTGGGGCGCTTTGCTTCAATTTAATGATACTAGCAAAAAAGAAGTATTTGGGTATGAGTTAGATACGACTAATAATCGTATGGAAATTACGGCAGCACTTGAAGCCTTGAGGATTTTAAAAAAATCTTGTAATATTGAGATTTATACCGATAGCAAATATTTGCAACAAGGAATTACCGTTTGGATTCATAATTGGATAAAAAATAATTGGTGTAAAAGCAACAATGAACCCGTTAAAAATGCCGATTTATGGCAAAAATTATACGCAGAATTGAGTAAACATACTATTATTTGGAAATGGGTAAAAGGTCATGCAAATAATAGCGGTAATATTGCTGCCGATAAACTTGCAGTGCAAGGAAGAGAAACTGCTATAGAAATTTTAAAATGTCGTGGATAGATAAGTTTTTTATTACTTTTTTTCACAAAAAAGTAGGAGAAGATGAGTTTTTGAATCAATATTATGAAAGCCGTAATATTGATTATTTAGGGCGTCCAAGGAGGTTTGTTATTTATAAAAATGTAAATGAACCTACAAAAATTCCGCCAAGTTGGCACGCTTGGTTACATCATTTAGTAAATGAGATACCAAAAAATATTCAGCTTTTTCCATGGCAAAAGAATAATAAAATAGTTAAAAAGCTGCCTAAAGCATCAAATCTTAAATATAATAGATGGCAACCGTAATTAATTAATAAAATATAAAAAACAATGCAACAGAACATTATTGAAACAATTATAGGCTTTGTAGTATTAATTATTGCTTTGCTATTTTTGATTTTTGCCTACAAAACAGGTAGTTCTATAACTAGCTCAAAAGGATATCAGGTAACTGCTCATTTCCAAAGTGCGGAAGGGATAGCAGTTGGAAGCAACGTAATGATTTCAGGTATAAAAATCGGTAGTGTCAAGCAAATTACTTTAGATCCAAATAGCTTTGATGCAAGTGTATATCTAAATATTAATGATGATGTTAAAATACCTAAAGATTCTAAAGCCCAAGTAGTCACCAGCGGGTTACTTGGAGGTAAATATATTTCAATTGTACCGGGTAATGACGATGAAAATTTAGCGGCTAATGAAGAGATAAAATATACTCAATCAGCAATTAATATTGAATCATTAATTAATAAAATTGTTTCTTCATTCGGTAGTAAGTAGAAGTAATACGAAATAAAAAATCATTAAATTTAGCCAAATCTAGTTTAGATTCGGTTTTTTTATTGTTTAAGCTATTGTAAAGTTCTTATAAGAGGAGCAGCGTACAAGTTTTGTAGGCAAAATAATTTGCTTAACAAAATGTACACTAATAAAGGAGTAAATTATGCAAGAATCAAATTCAAACTCTGCTAAAGCAGATGTCGAAGGTATCAAAAAAGATATTGAAAGCTTAGTGTCAAGATTACCTAATTTAAAAGGTAAATCCGGAGATATTCTAGATGAGCAGTTAGGTAATTTATCATCCCGTTATGGAACATTATAAAGATAAAGGAATGGATAAAGGTAAAGCTAATGTAGCGGATTTATGTGAGTCGACACGTGACCACCCTTTGCGGAATCTTGCTTACGCTTTTGGTGCAGGTGTATTGCTCGCTATTCTTATGAAATAGGTAATTCCATGTTAAAATCTCTAATATATGAATTATTAAAAAGTAGCATTAAGCAAGAAGAGAAATCTTATGGCAAACCATTTGTCTATTTTTGAAATATTCTAGGTTTAGTTTTAATAATTATTGCTAATTATTGTTATTGTTCGGATAGTCTAGAATTTGTTATTTGAGTGTCTGATTTTGTTTTTGGGAAATCTACATTATCTTAGCCAAGTGTATGAAAGTGTTTAAGCTTTCTTCGTCGTCTTTGGTCATTATATAATGCACTTTGACATATATAAGCATTTGATGTGTTTTGTCCGATATTTTATTTTTCTCTAAAAACGCATATGATTTATGAGTATTGTTATGTTCATCTTGTAACTAAACACTTTATTTACTGTAACTGATTTATCGGATTTTGATATAAAATCATCAATAAAATAGTTTAAAGAATCTCTAAATAATTCGCTTAATTGCTTATCATTTTCAAGTTCTTCATATGATAACGATCTTGCGGTTTTCAACTTAAAATAAGATTTCATTTCAAGAGCAGAATATCTATCGCAGTTATTATTAAGAATTTAATATAACATTTTTTTATCAAAATATGCAGGTATTATTTTTAAATCCTTATTAATAATTTGCTGTTTGTAATTAAGATAATTGACGCATAAACACGATAACAGTAGCTGTAAGACCTGCAACTAAGATAGACTATAAAGTTAATGATTGAAAAAGCATATTTTGAATATATTTAATGATGACTACCAATGATAGTATAGTATTGTTACTTTTCAATCTAAAAATGAACCATTATTACTGTATATTATTTATTTTTTCTTTCAATTAGTTTATTTATCACATATCTACCCATGCTAATAAAATAAAGTAAATTTAAAGTACTAATTGTTAGTTTGTTTCTTGCTTTTAACGTTACTATTTGCTGGGGAATACAGTTAAATCTATATAATTACAACTTCTTATTTATCGTGTAAAGTGAAATTTTCTATTGATTTTTATATAAAACAGTATAAATTTCTTTACAATTTAATTTTTTGTAAAGAATTTATGCTAGGCTATGAAAAAGAACAGAAAAGTTTAACAAGCGACCAAAAAGCAGCCACGGGAATTTTATCTACAGCTACTTTTCTTGAGTATTTTGATTTAATGTTATACGTCCATTTAGCAGTATAAATGAATTGTTCTTTCCTAAATATGATGCGAGTGCAGCTGTTCTTCTCTCTGCCTTTACCTTTGGTTCTACCTTTATATTTAGACCACTAGGAGCATATGTTTTTGGTCGAATAGGTGATATAAATTAGGGCGAAAATCTACTGTTATTATCTACCTTAATGGCTTTATCCTGTATAATTATGGCAAATGCTCCTGCTTATGAATAAGTAGGTTATTTTGCTGCTGTATTAATCACAATTTGCTCTGCAATTCAAGGTATAGCTTTTATAGGTGAAATAGTTAGTAGCAGAACTTTATTTAACTGAAATTACAAAACCACCTATATAAATATCCCGTAGTTTCTTTTATCGCCGTAGCATCAGTAATGGGGACAACTGTAGCTTTAGTATCTTTAGTTCTACTCAAGGATTTAATTGGCGTCCTGCCGTTTAGATAGGTGCAATTATTGCAGTTGTGAGAGGCTACGCTAAAGCTCATCTTAGAGAAACGCCTGATTTTGTAGATGCAAGTGCTAGACTTTTACGAAAATATGAAAAAGCAAATATCGACAAAAAAGAATTAAAAAACGATGAGATTTTTTACCAAAAACCTAATAAGAAGACAACTATATATTTTTTCATAATGGTTGTGTTGGGCCCATATTTTCTACTATACTTATATTACTTGTGGTGAAGTTTTAAAGAATGCATTTGGATATAATGCAGCTCAGGTTATTCATCATAATTTTATTATTTCAATGTTCCACCTAGCTAGTATGTCTTTAATATGTTTTCTAAGTTATAAAATATATCCTTTAAAAATTCTTATAGTAAAATTAGCTTTACTCTTATATTTATTCTATTTGCACTATACCTTTTAAAAAGTACAACTACACCTTTCCAGCTTCTTTTAATTCAAATAGGTTTGATAATATGTTCATTTGATACTGTTCCTGCTGTTTCAATCTTTTTTAGGCTCCGGTTTTTAAACGCTTTACAGTAGTATGATATATGCTGTTTCTAGAGCCTTAATGTGTATAATCACTTCGTTTGGAATTATATATTTAACAAAATATTTGGGTCAATATGGTTTGTTTGTTGTGATGGTTCCATTACTTATAATTTGTATGTTTGGTCTAAACCATTTTCAAAAGTTGGAAAAAGAAGCAGGTTATTCATAGTGAATAATGATATTTATTTTTGTTGAGAAAATTTATCTTTGTATAAAAACCTATAGCAAATTTCATTAAACTTTTCTTCAATTTCATAACACTCTAAATGTATAGCAACAACTAGAAACTTCTTAAATGTTTCCACAATGATCTGCTTCGCTTTTTCAGGTGATTTAGCTGCTAATGTTTGTACATTATGAATACGATCAAATAATTTTATAAGTGTGGTATCCTATCTTTTTTGCTTAATTAATAGGTTTAAGCTTTCCTCGACACTGATTTGTCCGTGAGGTTTTAATTCTAGTTAAACCTTCTACATGTTTTGCTATTTCTTTACCAAAAATTTCGATGATCAGCTTTTCAGTAAGTTCTGTATCCTCAATAGTATAGTGGAAGTAGAGCAGCATTTATCATATTAGAAGTAAAAAGCTTAGGCGCTTCGTCTGCTACAAACTTTGCAAGCATAATCGCTACTTCGATCGGGTGCGAATAATACGGATCACCTGACTGACGCATTTGTGAACCATGATATTTACGAGCGTAGTAGATACCTGTTTTAACTTCCTCTATATCAACAGGATTTTTTACTTTAGTGTTTAAATATTCGAGTTTATCCAGTAGCTTTTTAGCGTAAACACAAATTTCAAACTTTTCTTTCCAAGAGTTTATATCTTCCATAAAAGTTATTTTATTTATATTAATAATAGTTGATTACAATGAAAGCAAAAGTTTAAAACTTGCAATAACAAATAATTTTTTAACTTTAAATAGATTAATAGTTTTTGGTTACATTGTATTTAAACAATTTCATTTTGTGTTATTATTTATTTTTGCTTCTTGTTCTTGCTGTAATTTATACCCTGCTGCTTTTTCTTCTATATAGTTAAAAAAGAAATAACAAAAAGTTAAAAAACTAGTGAGAATAATAGCAAATGTTATTAATATTAACTTAAGCTCTTTCCTTGCATTGTAGGCTTTTAAATGCTTTTCCTCCTCTTCATCTATTATTCACTCAAAGGTTAAAGTTTCTTCTTCTTGATTTTCCATATTTTAACTCTTATAAATTAGATTATATTATGAATGGCAGAGTTTAATTATCATTTTTAAGAAAAGTAATCTATAAAGTAATTAAAATAAGTCAATGACTATAATTATTTAGAGTTGAAAAGATTATCATTACGCGGGAATGACATCGGAAGGCTAAATTACAGCATAAAACAACTACTTTTAGGTGATACCTGCTTTTAATCTTAATTTTTATATTCCAGGATAAACTATAGTATGCTAAGATATTTTTTTTAAAAATAAGTGATTATCAGTGTCAAAATTTTCTTTTAATATTCATCATCAGCATAAAAAAGCTAGAAACGGTATTATCGTAACCGCACACGGTGAGATGCGTACACCCGCTTTTATGCCAGTTGGAACTAGAGGAACGGTTAAGGCAATGCTACCTGAAGCGGTAGCAGAAACGGGGGCGGATATATTGCTTGGCAATACTTACCACTTAATGCTTCAGCCGACTGCCGAACGTATAGTACAGCTTGGTGGCTTACATAAATTCATGAATTGGGATAAGCCGATATTAACCGATTCTGGCGGTTTTCAGGTAATGTCGCTATCGAAGTTATGCAAGATAACCGAAGAGGGAGTAAGTTTCAGCTCTCATATTAACGGCAATAAATATATGTTAACTCCTGAGCGTTCTACCGAAATACAATATCTGCTCGGTAGCACAATCACTATGGCTTTTGATGAATGTACGCCTTACCCTGCAACCTTTGAAGAAGCTAAAACTTCTATGCAGCTTACGACTAGATGGGCGAATAGATCACGTAATGCTTTTGTTAAGCGGGAAGGCTATGCACAATTCGGTATTATTCAAGGTAGCGTTTACGAAGAATTACGTGAGCAATCGGCTAAGGATCTAGTAGAACTTGATTTTGAGGGTTATGCTATAGGTGGACTTGCAGTAGGTGAGGGGCAGGAGCTTATGTTTAAAGTACTTGATTATGCTCCTGATTTTCTGCCGCAAAATAAGCCGCGTTATTTAATGGGAGTCGGTAAGCCTGCTGATATTATAGGTGCGGTTAGCAGGGGTATAGATATGTTTGACTGCGTAATCCCGACACGCTCAGGTCGCAACGGTCAGGCTTTTACGAAATACGGTACGGTAAATATCCGCAATAGCAAATATGCCGATGATAACAAGCCGCTAGAACATGATTGCCTATGTCCTGCTTGTAGAAACTATAGTAAAGCTTATCTACATCATTTAGTTAGAATCGGTGAAATACTTGGCTCTATGCTAATGACATGGCATAATTTAACATATTTCCAAAATCTCATGAGCCGTATTAGAGCATATATTAAACTAGGTAAAGATTTTGATTTTGATTCTTAAAGTGACTAGTTATAAAACATGCCTTATTACATGTAAACGTACTTAAGTAGGTTATGTTATGAAAAAAGTTTGTGCAGATCACATTTCAGTGATTGTAACTAGACAAAAACAAAAACCGGTGGTTATTATGTCGCTTGAAGATCATAATGCTATGGAGGAAACTATACTTATTAAAAAGTCCTAAAAATGCTGAAAGACTAAAACGAGCAATTAGCGATGTTGAAGAAAATAAAAATTTTAGGAATTGGATTTGATTGTACATTAAAATAAAAGTATGAACTACTAATGCAAAATATTGATTTAATATCTGAAGAGGAAGCACAAAAATTACTAGAAGAACTCGCTGATAAAATTGCAGCGTATAACCATGCTTATTATATAGAAGATAATCCTTTAGTTTCTGATAGCGAGTATGACCAGCTATTTAATACCAATCTCAAGTTAGAACAAAAATTTCCTCATTTAATTTTAGAAAATAGTCCTAGCAAAAAAGTAGGGGCTAAAATAGCAAATAAATTTGCTAAAGTTACGCATCAAGTGCCCATGCTATCGCTCAGTAATGCTTTTGATGAGCAAGATGTGAGAGATTTTGTAGACCGTATAAAAATTTTCTTACGCCTTAATGAGTTTGCTCCTATCTTTTGTGAACCTAAAATAGACGGTTTGTCTTTTTCTGCTGTTTATAAACACGGGGTGCTTACAACGGGAGCTACAAGAGGTGACGGATATGTCGGTGAAGATATAACAGCAAATATTAAAACAATCAAAAATTTTCCTCATAAAATAGATAATGTTCCGGAGTTTTTAGAAGTACGAGGGGAAATTTATATTGAAAAACAAGATTTTTTAAATCTAAATAAAGAACAAGAAGGGCAGGGCAAGGATAAATTTGCCAATCCTCGTAATGCTGCTGCCGGATCACTTCGTCAGCTTGATGCTTCTATTACGGCTAAAAGACCGCTCAAATATTTTGTATATTCAGGAGGGGTAACTGAACAGAATCTCGCTTCTTCACAAGATCAATTACTTACAAAATTAAAAGAATGCGGTTTTAACATTAATGAAATATCTAAACTTGCGAGTTCTGAAGAAGAAATTTGCGCCTTTTACGAATATCTCAAAACAAATAGAGAAAATTTACCTTATGAAATTGATGGAGTAGTATATAAGCTAAATGATTTTGCACTGCAAAATAGAATGGGCTTTATTGCACGAAGTCCACGCTTTGCTACCGCTCATAAATTTCCTGCAATAATAGGACAAACAAAGTTACTTTCTATTACTGTACAGGTCGGTAGAACTGGTACGTTAACGCCGGTAGCCGAACTTGAACCCATAGAAATAGGCGGGGTAACTGTTAGTAGAGCAACATTACATAATTTCCAAGAAATTGCACGAAAAGATTTGCGGATTAAGGATTATGTATTCCTGCAACGTGCTGGTGACGTTATTCCTAAAATCATGGGAGTTGATTTTGATAAACGTCCTAATGATACAGCAACGTTTGATACTCCTTTATTTTGTCTGTCATGCAATTCTAAATTGCATTATACGCCTGAAGATATTATTATACGCTGTGATAATGGCCTTAACTGCCCTGCTCAGAATTATGAGCGTATCTGTCATTTTGTATCGAAAAATGCTATGGATATTGAGGGGCTTGGGCGTAAGCAAGTTGAGTTTTTAATAGATAAGGGATTGATTAGTAATCCTTTAGATATTTTCTTTTTAAAAGAAAAAAATGACTCTAGCTTAGCAAAACTTGAAAATATGGATGGATGGGGTAAAAAATCAGTAGAAAATCTTTTTAAAAATATAGAAAAATCAAAAAACGTTAGTTTGCCAAGATTTATATATGCATTAGGCATAAGGCATATCGGTGAACAAAATGCTAAATTACTTGCTAGAGAATTTGGCAGCTATAATAATTTTATAGCTCAAATGGAATTGCTTAGAATAAATGAGCCTGATATTTATCAAAAACTAAACAATTTAGAAGGAATCGGTGATAAGATTTTAGTAGATATTATTGATTTTTTTGATGTTAAAGAAAATATTGAGCTTATCAAAAAACTTGGTGAAATATTAAATATTGAAGATTATAAAGAGACTAGAGAACAGAGTAGTTTAACGGACAAGATAGTCGTATTTACTGGTAGTTTACCGACGATATCTAGAGCAGAAGCTAAAGCAACGGCTGAGAAGCTTGGGGCTAAAGTTGCAGTTGGCGTATCATCGAACACGGATTTAGTTGTAGCCGGCGTTGATGCAGGCAGTAAACTTAAAAAAGCTAAAGAGCTTAATATTAAAATTATTGATGAAGCAGAATGGCTTACGCTTATAAAAAATGTTTAAGGCAAGGCATTGCTAACTAAATGATAGTAAATAAAAAACTCGATGTCATTTCCGCGAAAGCGGGAATGACATCGGAAAGCTAAACTACAATATAAAACAACTTTTTCTAGGCAATGCTAAACTTTTTGACAAAGATAGAAC
Organism: Rickettsia sp. Tenjiku01; assembly: GCF_001653015.1. NCBI lineage: Bacteria > Pseudomonadati > Pseudomonadota > Alphaproteobacteria > Rickettsiales > Rickettsiaceae > Rickettsia > Rickettsia sp. Tenjiku01. Next base: position 41,222 of record NZ_BCMR01000001.1, on the reverse strand, counting down.
AGTTATTACAAAACATATTAATAAAATTCTAAAAGAAAGAAAACTAGACAATATAGTATGTGCAAATTTTGCACATACTGCCGCTGATGGTAAAACATACCAAGTAGAATACTATAATTTAGATATGATAATATCAGTAGGATATAGGGTAAATTCTAAGAGAGGGATCGCTTTCAGAAAATGGGCTACTAACTTACTTAAAGAATGTCTAATTAAAGGCTATAGTATTAATCTACACTGCTTTTACGCAAGATTGTACAGTAAATTATACTATGATATAATATATAATTACTGTAGCTAAATTAGATGAGATGTCTAAATCTACTAATACGAGAAGCCATTAAAAATTATTTACGTGAACTAAAAGAAGATAGAGAAGATGCAGAAACTGCTTTAGCAAGAAGCAATAATAAGAGTGATAAATTACTTACTTCAGCAGAAGCAACGGAATTCTTAAAAAAGAAATATGGTTTATAAAGTATATGCTCTATGTCATTCCCGCTTTCGCGGGAATGACATAGAGCCATGCGCGCGAGTTGGTCATAGAAGTGAAATTTATGATTAATTTAAAATGAACTATCGTCATATTTATCATGCAGGCAATTTTGCCGATATAGTCAAACATTTAGTCCTAATTAGTATTTTAGAACAGCTCAAGAAAAAAGAAAAACCTTTTGCGGTTTTAGATGCTTTTGCTGGGCTAGGTCTTTACGATTTAAACTCGGAGGCGGCTTCTAAAACTCTAGAAAGCGATACGGGAATTAATAAATTACTGCAAGCTACCGATCCTATTCCTCAGTTCTTACAAACTTTTTTAAATATAATAAATATAGCAGGCAAAAGTCACTACCCAGGTTCACCTTTTATAATTAAGCAATTATTAAGACCAAATGATCGCTTAATTGCCTGCGAACTTCATCCAAGCGATTATTTAAGTTTAAAAAAATTATTACCAAATGATACGCATAATATAGATGCTTATAATGCTATCAAAGCTTTGCTACCATTTAAAGAGAATAGAGGATTAATTTTTCTTGATCCGCCTTTTGAAGTAAAAAATGAGTTTCAAAAATTACTTGAAGCACTTAAAAAAATTAAGCTACGAGTTCTTAATAATACTGTCTTAATTTGGTATCCTATAAAAGATTTATCTTTAGTCCGTGATTTTTACCATAATTACAAAAATATCGGATTTAAAGAAACTATGATTATTGAATATGAGCTTTTAAATAGTGATAAAAATATGGTAAACTGTGGGTTAATGTTAATTAACCCACCAAATATTAGAGGCGAATTAGAGAAATTAACAGAATATTTAAGTGGCACTCTTAATTTGAAATTTACATACATTTATCTTTAATGTCTTTTAAAAAATATATCTTTTTACTGTTTATAGTTTTTCTTGTTCAAGGTTGTAGCAGTATTAAAAAATCTAGTGATACTACGTTACTTGCTACTACTTCATCTCAATTAAAACAAAAATATAAAATCAGCCATGCGGATTTAGTAGTACAGTATGATTTAACAAACAAAAATAGCAAATGTATATATGCAAAAAACTTAGGTCTAATAATTAATAACCCTAAACAAAATAAGATTTTTTTACACAAATTACATAATAAAAACCCGGCAGAATTTAATAAAGCAGCCGAAATAAAAATAGCTAATATAAAGGCAGTTGTAACAAAACTACATTCAAAATATAAGTTTCTCTCTAAACCGGAAGCTAGCTATTTTGCAAAAAAACAAACTCATAGGAATAATATCTCAGAATTAACCAAGCTTGATAAAATAATTAGTACAATACCACTTATGATGCCGGAATATGAGCCGAAAATTACTAGCCATTACGGCACTAGGACAAGTCCTCATAAAAAGAAAAGAAAAAAGAAATGTTTCCATAGCGGTATTGATTTACAAGCTAAAAAAGCAGCACCGATATATGCAGCAGCAAGCGGAATTGTTATAAAAGCCGCTAGATCACCTGATTACGGGAATTTTGTTGAAATTAAACATGGACGCAAATTTGTTACGAAATATGCTCATTTAAAAGAAATGTCAGTCAAGGAAGGAAATAAAATTAAGCGTGGTCAATTTATCGGTATACAAGGAAGCACTGGTAATGCAACGGGTGAACATTTGCATTTTGAAATTCTGTTAGATAATAAAGCAATCAATCCGTTTGACTTTATTTTTAACTACCATAAATGTTAAACTATGATCAAACTTTTATATCCTGAATTTTGGCAGAAGCGAAATATTATAGCTTATTTGCTTTTGCCTATAAGCTTGATATATCAATTTTTAGGCTATTTACGAGCTAGTTTAGCACGTCCTATTATGTTGCCTGCTAAAGTTATTTGTGTCGGTAATTGTAGCGTAGGAGGTACGGGTAAGACGCAGATAGTAATGTATCTAGCCAAATTACTAAAAGCTAGAAATGTAAGTTTTGTAATAGTAACTAAGGCTTATGGTAGTAACCTTAAAAGTGCAACTACCATACATCAAGGACATACAGCATTAGAGGTAGGAGATGAGGGGGTAATACTTGCAAAGTACGGAGCAGTTATTGCTACTAAAAATATTAAAGAGATTGTGCCGTTAATTAACGAGCTTAAACCTGATATAATAATAGTTGATGATTTCCTACAAAATCCTTATTTTCATAAAGACTTTACTATAGTCGCAGTAGATAGCCAAAGGCTTTTCGGCAACGGTTTTCTAATTCCTGCCGGTCCTTTAAGACAATATCCAAATAAAGCCCTTGATGCAGCTGATTTAATTTTTTTAGTCAGTAGCCACCAAGATAAAATACCGAATATTTTAACTCCTTATGTCAATAAGTTAATAAATGCTCAAATAGTGCCTTCCAATAATATAGATAAAACTAAAAATTATTTTGCTTTTAGCGGTATCGGTAATCCTGAGCGTTTCTTTGCGACTTTAAAAAATTACGGATTAAATATAACCGGTTACAAAATTTTTCCTGATCATTATAATTATTTACAAGCAGATTTAGAAAATTTATATTCATTAGCTAAAGAGCATAATGCTACCTTAGTTACTACAAGAAAAGATCATGTTAAGTTTAATGATTTAAATAATAATATTGTCTGTCTAGATGTAGAATTATCTATAAACCATCCTGATTTATTAAATGAAAAAATTTTTAAAAAAGCTTAGATATTTAATTGAGTATTTTATCGTTGTTATATTCCTGAAAGTAATAGGAATATTCGGTGTAGATAAAGCGGCGGATATTTGTAGTTTTATAGCAAGAAAAGTTGGTATATTATTTGCTGTTAATAAAATTGCTAGACGAAATATTAAAGTAGTATTTGGCGATATGTGTGATGTTGCAAAAATCATAGATCAAACTTGGGATAATTTCGGTAGGTTTATCGGTGAATTTACATATGTTAGCAAGATGGATGAAGCCGAGTTAGAGCGTAGAATCGCAATAATCGGCATAGAAAATATTAAAAAACTTGAAGGACAACCTTTTTTATTATTTAGCGGTCACTTTGCCAATTGGGATATTAGTATTAAGATTCTTCATAAATTTTATCCGAAAGTTGCCGTAATTTATCGTAAAGCAAATAACCCGTATGTTAACAAGTTGGTTAATGAAAGTCGTGCCGGTGATAAATTAAGACTTATACCGAAAGGTCCTAAAGGTAGCAGAGCTTTAGTCAGGGCTATCAAGGAGAGTGAATCTATTGTTATGCTTGTTGATCAAAAAATGAACGATGGAATTGAAGTGCCTTTTTTAGGGCATCCTGCTATGACTGCAAGCGCCATCGCTAAAATTGCTTTGCAGTATAAATATCCAATTATACCTTGCCAAATCATTAGAACTAAAGGCAGTTATTTTAAAGTAATAGTTCACCCGCAATTAAAGTTTGAGCAAACCGGCGATAATAAAGCCGATTGCTATAATATTATGCTTAATATTAATCAAATGCTAGGAGAATGGGTTAAGCAAAATCCTTCTCAATGGTTTTGGTTTCACAATAGATGGAAGAAATGAAACGTCATTGCTTGCGAGCAGCCGTAGGCTGCGTGGCAATCTCGTCAAATATCCTGAGATTGCTTCGTCAATTGCTATGCAATTTCCTCGCAATGACACAAAAATGAGCCACGGTATGATATTTTAAGAAAGCATAGTCCGTAATTTCTCAAGTACTTCTTGAGCGTGATTTTTAGCATTTACCGACCGCCAAATATGCTTAACTATGCCTTCCTTATCAAGTAAAAACGTAGCTCTATCAATACCCATATATTTTTTACCGAACATTGATTTTTCTATCCATACCCCTAATTGTTCGCATAAATTTGAATTTGCATCAGAGGCTAAATCAAATCCTAAATTATATTTTTCTTTAAATTTATCATGAGAGTCAAGCTTATCTTTGGATACTCCGATAATTACCGTATTAAGTTTATCGAATTCCGGTTTTAGCTTGTTAAAATCTTGTGCTTCAATAGTACATCCAGGTGTATCGTCTTTCGGATAAAAATATAATATTACGAATTTTTCTTTTAAATCCGATAGTTTAATTACGTTATCTTGACCTATGTGTAAAGATAAATCAGGAACTTTTTTTCCTAGTTCTAATGTCATAACACCCTCAAATTTATTTGATACAATAACTATATATTCAATATGTACTTTTTAAAATTGCTTTTTATAATTATATTATTTATGATACCGGTATATAATATTTAAGTTTAATTTGTATTAACTATTTCCATAAAGAGGTTTTATAAGAACTATAAGTGAAGCACTTGAAGAATTACATTTAAATCTTAAGGACTCTGCTAAAATTATTACTGTCGATTTTAATAAAAAATGTCATGAAGTAGCAGATAAATTATCCGTCAAAATTAATGATTTAGAGGAATATGCTAAGGATAGTAAAGACCATTCTTTAGAAACTATAAAAGCGCAATATTAAAATTTAACGAGAGAGTTACAGGATTATCAGAAAATTAAAGATGATAAAGTGGAAGAATATAGACAAAAAAACTTGATGATTTAAGTAAGAAAGTTGAACATTATAATAATAAACATAAATAATTGGAGAATATAATGAAAAAATTTTTAATAACATTAGGTGCTACCGCTACTTTATTATTAACACCTAGTATTTTTGCAGATTTGCCTACCAAGGATGAAACAAAAGCAAATGAAGTGCAAACTGAAGAAGTAGCTACAAGCAGTACAAAAACAATTACCGAAAGCTTACAGGAATTAAAAGACAATTTAACAAACCTAGCACAAACGGGAACCGATAAATTTAATCAGACCTTAAGCAATACTTATGATCAGATAGCCCAAAGCGTTACAGAGATAAAAAAGAATGTGAAAGATCAGAAAGATAAAAAAGGTGAAGAACTGCAAAAATCTATAGATGCTGTAAAAGCAAAAATGGAAGATTATAAAAAAGCAGGCAGCAAGAAGCAAGAACAAATACGTCAGCACCTAGTGGATAAATTAGAAGAGCTAAATAAAAATATTAACGAATATAATAACGATAAAGAAAAAGTAAATTCGTAATTTTTTAACGTCATTGCGAGGAGATGCGTAGCATCGACGCGGCAATCTCATAAAGTAGGATCAACTCCTGAGATTGCTGCGTCGAAACTTATAGTTTCTCCTCGCAATGACTGTAGACAATATACCCTTAAAAACCGGTATTATTTATGACTATTACCAAAGCAAAAATTGCAGCTATGTTAAGCTCTAAATTGGGTTTTTCAAATAATTTATGCGAGGAAATAGTTCATACGGTTTTTTCTAATATTTTAGAAATAGCAAAAGAGCAAAAATTAACTTTAAAGAATTTTGGTAGCTTTGAGGTGAAACAAAAAAATCCACGTCCCGGAATAAATTTTCATACCAAAGCACCGGTAATTATAGAATCAAAAAAGAATTTACGTTTTGTCCCTTCTTCTAAATTAAAAGCTTTAATTAATGAATCTACTCGATGAATTTCGTTATAATTTGTTGGTTTGTTGCATGTCTCGGAAAATGCTTTTTATGTCATTCCCGCGAAAGCAGGAATCCAGTAAAACCTATAAAAAACTTGTTTTTTTAGGTTTATTTCGTCAATGATGTGTATCAATATTAAGGTTATTTTTGGGACTCCCGCCTACGCGGGAATGACATAAAACGAGCCATGCAACAAAATCTGTATTCGGAGTATATGACAAACAATAAGCTAACAAAAAAATATTATTCTGCTAGTGAAGTGATTAAGCATTTAAATATTGCTTTACATCAATTAAGATATCTAGAGACAAAAAGCCCTGATTTATCTAATTATAAAATAAATAATAGAAAATATTATACTGTTAATGATATTGATCTACTCCAAAAATCTTTAAATAAAGATATTACATCTCTTTCTACCGCTAGAATCGATATATTACTTACCAATTTCCATAATTTGTCTCTTCAAATAAAAAAATTCTTGCCGATTCCTCGATGACGTGCGTATAGTACTTGTCATATCACGTTTTAAAGAAAAGAAAGGAACATATTATGACAATAAGACACATGGTAAAGCCAGTAATTATAGGTATATCTGGTCCTGAATTAACCGATGCCGAAAGAGAATTATTTGAAGAGCATAATCCTTTAGGTGTAATTTTATTCCGTCGTAATATTAGAAAGAAAGATAACGGTGCGCAGGCTAAAGAAGTCCTTATTAAGCTTATTGCAGATATAAAAGAAGTATTAGGGGAAGATACTATCATCTCTATAGATCAAGAAGGCGGTAGGGTACAAAGGCTTATAGCACCGACTTTTTATGACGCTCCGGCTGCTCAAACTTTTACTGATCCCCAAGCATGTAAACAAAATTATAGTGATATTGCGAAAGAGCTGAGAGAAGTAGGCATTAATCTAGATTTTGCACCGGTAGCGGATTTGCTCTACGAAGGAGCAGACAAGATAGTCGGCGATAGAAGTTTCGGCGGGGAGCCGGAAGTAGTCGTGCCTTTATGTTTAGCTGCTATAGACGGATTACAAGAAGAGAAAGTCGGGGCTTGTATAAAACATATTCCGGGCCATGGTAGAGCTACGGTGGATAGCCATAAAAAATTACCGATTGTCGATGTTGATATAGAAGAGTTAGCAAAAACAGACTTTAAAGTATTTAAGGAGCTCGCGAAGCACGATAATATTAAACTTGCTATGACGGCACATATAATTTATAAAGCTCTTGATCCTGAGAATCCTGCTACCCTATCAAAAAAAGTGATAGACTATATTAAAAATAATATTGGCTTTAAAGGGCTTATTATTTCCGATGCAATAGATATGAAAGCTTTAAGCGGTAGTATGGCAGATATGACCAAAGAAGTTTTAGATGCAGGCGTAGATATAGTGCTTGAATGTACCGGAGAATTTAACAAAATGTCTGAAGTTCTATGTAGTGTTTCGGAAAGTTCTATAGATAAATTTTCTGACTTGTTTATTGTGTAATGCTATTATTCATTTAATGTCATACCGCAGCTCGACCGCGGTATCTTAGGACACAGTCTGTGATGTAAGATCCCGTGGTTATAAAGCCACGGGATGACAACGGAACTGCACAACGGCAGGTATTTAGCCGTAAAATGGCTATTAAGGAACTTATCCAATTAATCTAAGTTAAAATTAATTAAACAATTATATTGAAAAAATTTATTTTTACTATTAATCTGTTTTTTAATTTTTAGTTAAAGAATTAATTTTATAAATTACTTGAATAGTGTTATGAACAGTCTTGTGGATTTAAGTTCTAAAAGCTATAGGTAATATTTACTAAGAATAGAGACATAGAGAATTTTAGGTGGCAGGAGGGGATTTGATTTGTGATATTATTAATCTGCTTAAAGAAGATTTAAATAAAGCAGATATAGAAAATGAGATATATATGCGTCTTAAAGACCCTTATTCTGTTTTAAAAAAGATGAAAAGGAAAGAAGTGCCGATTGATGCATTGAAAGACTTAATTGCATGTAGGATTATAGTTAAATCTAAAGCTCTATGCTATAATGCTTTGGACGTAGTTAAGAGTTCTCCGCATTTAGATTGGTTATACACCAAAGATTATATCAATAGACCAAAAAGTAACGGCTATCAGTCCCTTCATAATATAATGCAGCTTTTACACTCTAAACGTAATTTTGAAATACAGATAAGAAGTGAAAATATGCATAAAGATGCCGAGCTTGGTAGAGCAGCTCATTTAAATTATAAAGCAGAACAAGACCGTCATTTGAAAAAAGTTTTTGACGTTACTAATGACACGATACTTTCTAAAGCACGTCAAATGGTGAAACAATTTGAAGGATTAGAAGAGCAAATTGTAGAATATGAAAAAGAAATTATGCGTATTTGGCATACTAAATACGATGAAATGCTAAAGTGGGCAAATACTGCTGAAGTGCTAATATTTAACAAAGATTAGGGGGATAATTAGTTCGTCATCCCGTGACTTGACCACGGGATCCAGTGCCTGGTGTCATACTGCGAGCTTGTAGCGGTATCCATCTAAAAAAATCAAAAATGTATACTTATTAAGTTATTTTTTTGGCTCCGCGGTCAAGCCACGGGATGACACTGATAAGGCATAACGTCAATGTGGTAAAAATATAACATTTATTAAAACTTTATAAAAAAACTATAGCGATGCTTGTAATTATATACAATATATAGTATGCTACAGCTTGTAGTTTAGAAACTATTGAAACAAAATAATAGGTTATTTCCTTATTAAATGTGGGATATCTTGACTCACGTTTGATAAGTTTGTTTTAATACTAGGTACTAAATATTTAACTTAAATATAGGACAAAAATTATGGCTCAAAAACCAAATTTTCTAAAAAAATTAATTTCCGCAGGGTTGGTAACTGCTTCTACAGCTACCATAGTAGCCAGCTTTGCAGGTTCAGCTATGGGTGCTGCTATGCAGCAGAATAGAACAACAAACGGAGTTGCTACAACTGTTGATGGTGCGGGATTTGACCAAGCTGTCGGTCCTGCAAATGCTGCAGTTGCTCTAAATGCAGTTATTACTGCTAATGCTAATAATGGTATTGAGTTCAATACTCCAGCCGGTAGTTTTAACGGTTTGTTTTTAGATACTGCAAACGCTTTAGCAGTGACAGTGAGTGAAGATACTACCTTAGGGTTCATCACTAATACTGCTAATAATGGTCAGTTCTTTAACCTTACGCTTAATGCCGGTAAAACTCTTACTATAACAGGTCAAGGTATTACTAATGCACAAGCTGCTGCTACACAAAATGCTAAAAATATTGTTACAGTAGTTAATAATGGTGCTGCTATTAACAATAATGATCTTAAAGGTGTAGGAAGAATAGACTTCGGTGCTGCGGCTTCTGTAGAATTTAATTTAGCACATCCTACAACTCAAGAAGCTCCTCTTATACTTGGAGCTAATGCTGTAATAGTTAATGGTGTTAACGGTACATTAAATGTTACTAATGGATTTATTCAAGTTTCAGATAACAGTTTTGCTACTGTTAAGGCAATTAATATCGGTGACGGTCAAGGTATCATATTCAATACTAATGCTAATAATGCTAATGCTTTAAATTTACAAGCAGGTGGTACTACTATTAATTTTAATGGAACAGACGGTACGGGTAGGTTAGTATTATTAAGTAAGAATGCTGCTGCTACCGACTTTAACGTTACAGGAAGTTTAGGCGGTAATCTAAAAGGTATTATCGAATTTAACACTGTTACAGTCAACGGTCAACTTATAGCTAATGCAGGTGGTCCTGCTAATGCAGTAATAGGTACTAATAATGGCGCAGGTAGAGCTGCAGGATTTGTTGTTAGCGTAGATAATGGTAAGGTAGCAACAATCGATGGACAAGTTTATGCTAAAGACATGGTTATACAAAGTGCTAATGCAATAGGACAGGTAAATTTTAGACAGATAGTTGACGTTGGTGCAGACGGTACTACTGCCTTTAAAACAGCAGCTTCTAAAGTTGCAATAACCCAAAACTCAAACTTTGGTACTACTGATTTCGGTAATGTTGCAGCACAGATTACAGTGCCTGATACTATAACCCTTACCGGTAATTTTACAGGTGATGCTCGCAATCCCGGTAACACTGCAGGTGTGATAACTTTTGATGCTAACGGTGCTTTAGCAAGTGCTAGTGCAGATGCAAATGTTGCGGTGACAAATAATATTACAGCAATTGAAGCATCAGGTGCTGGAGTTGTCCAATTATCAGGAACACATGCTGCCGAGTTACGTTTAGGAAATGCCGGTTCTATCTTTAAACTTGCTGACGGTACAGTTATAAACGGTAAAGTTAACCAAACTGCTCTTGTCGGCGGTGCTCTTGCAGGCGGTACTATTACCTTAGACGGTAGTGCTACAATTACCGGTGATATAGGGAACGCTGGCGGTGCTGCTGCGTTACAAGCAATTACTTTAGCTAACGATGCTACAAAAACATTAACACTTGGTGGAGCAAATATTATCGGTGCTAATGGTGGAACGATTGATTTCCAAGCTAACGGTGGTACTATTAAATTAACAAGCACTCAAAATAATATTGTAGTTGATTTTGATTTAGCTATAACTACTGATCAAACAGGCGTTGTTGATGCGAGTAGCCTAACAAATGCTCAAGCTTTAACTATTAAAGGTAAAATCGGTACTATTGGAGTTAATAATAAAACTCTTGGACAATTTAATATTGGCTCAAGTAAAACAGCTTTAAGTAACGGTGATGTTGCTATTAACGAGTTAGTTATTGGAAATAACGGTGCAGTACAATTCGCGCATAATACTTATTTAATAACAAGCACTACAAATGCTGCCGGTCAAGGTAAAATAATATTTAATCCTGTTGTAAATAATAATACAACTCTTGCAGCCGGTACAAATTTAGGTAGTGCTACAAATCCACTTGCAGAAATTAATTTTGGATCTAAAGGGCTTAATGTTGATACTGTATTAAATGTTGGTGCAGGTGTAAATTTATATGCTACTAATATTACTACTACCGATGCTAACGTAGGTTCTTTCGTCTTTAATGCCGGTGGAACAAATATAGTAAGCGGTACAGTCGGTGGACAGCAAGGTAATAAGTTTAATACTGTAGCATTAGGTAACGGTACTACTGTTAAGTTCTTAGGTAATGCAACATTTAACGGTAACACTACAATTGTAGCTAATTCTACCTTACAAGTCAGTGGTAACTATACTGCAGACTTTGTTGCATCTGCCGATGGTACCGGTATAGTAGAATTCGTTAACAGCGATCCTATTACCGTAACATTAAACAAACAAGTTGCACCTGTTGTTAATGCTTTAAAACAAATAACGGTTTCTGGTCCCGGTAACGTAGTGATTAATGAGATAGGTAATGCAGGTAATTATCATGGTGCCGTGACTGATACGATTGCTTTTGAAAATTCAAGTTTAGGTGCAGCTTTATTCTTACCTAGAGGTATTCCATTCAATGATGCAGGCAACAGAATTCCTTTAACAATTAAAAGTACCGTAGGTAATAAAACAGCTACAGGTTTTAATGTTCCTAGCGTGATTGTTTTAGGTGTTGATAGTGTCATCGCTGACGGTCAAGTAATCGGTGATCAAAATAATATCGTAGGTCTAGGTCTTGGAAGCGATAACGGCATAATCGTTAATGCTACTACATTATATGCAGGTATCGGTACTGTAAACAATAATCAAGGTACTGTCACACTTAGCGGTGGTATTCCTAATATCCCTGGTACAGTTTATGGCTTAGGCATAGGTATTGGCGCTCCACAGTTCAAGCAAGTAACGTTTACTACAGACTATAACAACTTAGGTAATATTATTGCAACTAACGTAACAATTAATGACGGTGTAACTGTTACTACAGGCGGTATAGCAGGAACAGATTTTGACGGTAAAATTACTCTTGGAAGTGTTAACGGTAACGGTAATGTAAGATTTGCTGACGGTATATTGTCTAATTCTACAAGTATGATTGGTACTACTAAAGCTAATAATGGTACTGTAACTTATTTAGGTAATGCATTCGTCGGTAATATAGGTGATTCAGATACTCCTGTAGCTTCTGTTAGATTTACAGGTAGTGATAGTGGTGCAGTATTACAAGGAAATATTTATTCACAAGTCATAGACTTTGGTACTTATCACTTAGGTATTTTAAATTCTAATGTAATTTTAGGCGGCGGTACTACTGCTATTAACGGTAAAATCGATCTTCTTACAAATACTTTAACATTTGCAAGTGGTACTTCAACATGGGGAAACAATACTTCTATTGAAACTACTTTAACATTAGCAAACGGTAATATAGGTCACATCGTTATCGTGGAAGGTGCGCAAGTTAATGCAACAACCACAGGAACTACAACCATTAACGTACAAGATAATGCCAATGCAAATTTCAGTGGTACACAAACTTATACTTTAATCCAAGGTGGTGCTAGATTTAATGGTACTTTAGGAGGTCCCAACTTTGCTGTAACCGGAAGTAATCGTTTCGTAAATTATAGTTTAATACGTGCTGCTAACCAAGATTATGTAATAACACGTACTAACAATGCAGAAAACGTAGTTACTAATGATATCGCAAATAGTCCGTTTGGAGGTGCACCGGGTGTAGGTCAGAACGTTACAACATTTGTAAATGCAACTAATACTGCAGCATATAATAATCTTCTTTTAGCTAAAAATAGTGCTGATGCTGCTAATTTTGTTGGAGCTATCGTTACCGATACAAGTGCGGCCATAACTAATGCACAATTAGATGTAGCTAAAGATATCCAAGCTCAACTTGGTAACAGATTAGGTGCTCTTAGATATTTAGGTACTCCTGAAACTGCTGTAATGGCTGGACCTGAAGCTGAAGCAATACCGGCTGCGGTTGCTGCAGGTGACGAGGCTGTTGATAATGTAGCTTACGGTATATGGGCAAAACCTTTCTATACTGATGCACACCAAAGTAAGCAAGGTGGTTTAGCTGGTTATAAAGCTAAAACCACCGGTGTCGTAATCGGTTTAGATACGCTAGCTAACGATAACTTAATGATTGGTGCTGCTATAGGTATCACTAAAACTGATATAAAACACCAAGATTATAAGAAAGGTGATAAAACCGACGTTAACGGTTTCTCATTCTCTCTATATGGTGCCCAGCAGCTTGTTAAGAACTTCTTTGCTCAAGGTAGTGCAATATTTAGCTTAAACCAAGTGAAGAACAAAAGTCAGCGTTACTTCTTCGATGCTAACGGTAATATGAGCAAGCAAATTGCTGCCGGTCATTACGATAACATGACATTCGGTGGTAACTTAACAGTCGGTTATGATTACAATGCAATGCAAGGTGTGTTAGTAACTCCAATGGTAGGACTTAGCTACTTAAAGTCTTCTGACGAAAACTACAAAGAAACCGGTGCAACAGTTGCAAACAAGCAAGTTAACAGCAAGTTTAGCGATAGAACCGATTTAATAGTAGGTGCTAAAGTAGCCGGCAGTACTATGAACATAACTGATCTTGCGGTATATCCGGAAGTTCACGCTTTTGTGGTTCACAAAGTAATCGGTAGATTATCTAAAACTCAGTCTGTATTAGACGGACAAGTTACTCCGTGTATCAGCCAGCCTGACAGAACCGCTAAAACATCTTATAATTTAGGTTTAAGTGCAAGCATAAGATCTGATGCTAAGATGGAGTACGGAATCGGTTACGATGCTCAGATTTCAAGTAAATATATTGCACATCAAGGTACTCTAAAAGTCCGTGTAAACTTCTAATCGCTCCCGATTAGCAAGTGTATAAGTTCCTCAAGAAAAAAGCCCTCTTTGAAAAAAGGGGGGCTTTGTTTGTTCTTTCTTTCCGCCTACATGCCTTGTTGCATGGCTCAAAACCTATTACATCCCCGCGTAGGCAGGGATCCAGAAAAAAGCAAGATAAATCGAGCTTTTAATTTTACGAACTTATTGTGTATAATCTTTAAATTACTGGAGTCCCGCTTTCGCGGGAAGGACATAAACGAGCCATACAACAACCCTCCGCCTATGCGTGAATGACATCACCTACTTTTCCACCCTGTGCAATACCTGCACTAACCTCAAATTTTATTGACTTCTAGTCGAAAAGATATAATTTTACAGCTAAGAATTTTATATTAATAAATATTATAAAATATATATTAGTGATTATTATGCTTCTAATAAGCGGAAGTATATTTGCTCAAAGTCAAATATCCAATTTAGTTGTACCGGTTAACTATTTTATAAATCATGTATCCCAATTGGAAAAACTAAAGGAAAATCTTAATAAATATAAGCAATCTAGTGTAGTAGGGGTAAGCGGTATGGGTAAAACGCAGCTTGCTAGAATGTACGCTTATGAAAATAAAGATAACTATAACATAATTTGGTTGATTGATTGTAATCTAAATATAGAGCCGCAATTACTCAAATTATCTAAAACTATTATACCGAGGTAAAATCACCGGTGATTTCAGAAGATATGGCAGTGATGAAGAAAGATTTAATGGTTTAGCTAGTAAGTAAAGATAAATGGTTATTGGTGTTTGATAATTTAAAAATAGGCGAGAATAAGAAAATAGAGGATTTTATTAATTGGGAGTATAACGGTAATATTATATTTTGTACCCAAGACGATGAATTATTATCTAACATAATCAAAGCAAACGCTTTCACTAAGCCGGAAGCTGCATTACTTGCAAAAAATATATTGGAAAATAAAAATCTGGAATTAATAAATTTGTTGACTCAAGCACTTGGAGGTTATCTGATGCTCATAGTTCAAGGAGCACAAATATTAAATCAAATACAAGGTTTAAACTTAGAGAAATACAAGAAAAAGATAAAAGCCTCTAAGGATAAAATTGAGCTAAATATAAAACTTGTTAGCAATGAATTAAAGCCTAGTGCCAAGAGATTACTAGATGGGATAGCATTGCTTAATAATCAAAGTGTTGCAAAAGAATTATTAAATTCTATTACTGAAGATAAGCATAGTCTAGATGATTATATTTATCAGTTTTCTAAATTTGCTTTGATCCCTAATATTGAACCTAATGAAGTTAATCCGATATTTGAAATGCATGATGTTATAGCTGAAAAAATATTACAAATAAATGGAGATAAAGGAAAGAATATCTTAAACGTAGTGTTACTAATCGTTTAAATTCTATACCTAAAAGTTTAGTAAAGGGGCGTATTTTTAGAAATGCTAAAACTATACCGGATTAATTACAAAAAATGCAGAAAAATACGATATATCGATATATAAAATTTTAGAGTTATAAATTTATTAATACAATATGCTAATTCTTCCGATTTATATAACTCAAAAAAATTAGTAAATTGGTGTGATAAAAACGATCAAAAAGGTACATTTAAATTATGGACAATGAATAATGAAGAAAAATTTGCTTATGCTACATATTTAGGACGCATAGGGGGTATTATAGAACTTGGTCAGATCCTAAAAAAGCAATTGAATAGATACGAAAGCTAAGCAGGTATTTGATAGAAGTGAAAGGGATATGATTCCATAAAATGTAATGTAGTTTTCGGTTCGGCTATATCCAATATCCAGCTAGGAAATCTAGAAGAAGCAGAAAAAAATATCCAAATGATGGAAGATATGTTCAATCAAAATCTAGTAGATCAAACTGACATAGCAACTATATATTATACAAAAGCTAAGTTATTTAATATCCAAGGTAAAAATTATGAAGCATTAAGAAGAATTGACGATACTATAAATGCTTGTATCGAAAACGGGATGAAACCTCAAGATTTATTTCTTACCGGTTCATATCTCATTAAATTAGATGTATTAAATAATCTTAAGAAACATCAGGAAGCTCTTTCTTTATTAGAATAAGTATATGATATGAATAAGTCTAGTAAAAAAGAGGAAAATCAAGTATTTGGACGAATTTTTACCCAAAAATCAAGAGCAAAACTAGGTTTAGGTGATGTTACCGAAGCTCTAGAATAAAAAAGCTAAAGCAATTTTTCTTAATGATCCAACTAGACCTAACAAAGAGATTATTATAGCACCGGATATAGATTTGGCAAAAACGTTTGTTGCTGAAGGGGATGCACTAGTATTACTTAATCAAAATGAGGAGGCGGTAGATACTTATGCTACTGCTGAAAATATATATTGGAATAATTATAAAGAAAATATGAAACATGTGTATGAAATAAGTAACATGTATTTTGCAGCCGCTAAAGCTAATTGTACTTTACCTAAGAAATTTTGGTATGAAAAATTCCGTAATAATCAGATAGAACAATTCGGCGCTGATCATCCGAATAGTATAAAAATTTTAAACCTTAAATGTGATGGTTCAAATTAGCTAGAATTTTTTCTGATTAGTGCAATAAAAAAACCGGACGCGGTAAGAATAATTCCAAGCCAAATAAAGCTTATCGTTGGCTTGTAATATATTTTAGCATGGATTATATCGCCGTCTATATTACTTAAAACTGCGTAAAGATCATATAATAAGTAAGAGTATATATCACTTTCTTGCGATAAACTCTTTTCAACTATATAAAGTCTATTTTCCGGCTTTAATATAGTTATATTACGGCTATTATCCTCAAGCCAAAATTCAGCGATTTGTCTATAATAATTTTTACCTTGAGCAAACTTAATATTTTGCAATGTTACTTTAAATTCGTTAAATGTTTTACTTGTTCCTACTCTGCCGGTAAAATCCATTTCACATTGTAATAATGTATTCATAGTAATACTAAAACTCATTAGTGCAAAACCAAAATGCCCAAGGATCATACTAGCGTTACTTGCTTTAAGTCTATTTCTACAATAATTAGTTTTAACCAAAAGATAATGAATATTATGAAGCATAAGAAATATAGATGCGATTATAGTTAAAATCGATATAACACTAAATGTTACTTTTAATGATATTAAATAAGTAATTATTAGAGATAATATTAGAATTATAATATGTTTTTTAATAGAGCTTCTGGTAGTAAATAATCCTATGGTACCAAGAATAGGGATAACGAATATAATAAAATTATTAACAAAAAATGTTTCACTAATAATAATAGATTTATCGTCGAATAAAGAGTAAATTGGCGGATAAAGTGTGGCAGCTATTAGCACAATAAGGCTAAGAAGGAGGAATGTATTACCGAGGAGTATGGAGTTTCCACAATTCGTCATTGCGAAGCCACGAAAGTGGCTGTGGCAATCTCGGTTAGTTTCCTGAGATTGCTTCGTCAATGCTAATGCATTTCCTCGCAATGATGTGGTAGTATACCACCCAATACTACCAATCCCCATAATCAAAAATATCCCAAGTAAGTATATTCCTCTCTCAGGTGAGAATGCAAAAGAGTGAATTGAGGTAATAAAACCGGAACGTACTAAAAAAGCACTAAATATTACTAATAAAAAAGTAATGATGGATAAAATTACTGTCCAGTTTTGCATACGTCTGGTTTTTGTTGTTACAATTATAGAATGATGGAGCATAATTCCGGATAACCAAGGAAATAGTGAAATATTTTCTACCGGATCAAAAAACCAAAATCCGCCCCAGCCGAGTTCTCTATATGCCCACCAAGAACCAAGGCTAATTCCTATGGTAGTAAATAAGATACCGATATTGGAAAATGTTTTGAGAAGTCTTATGTCATTAATGGATTCCCGCTTTCGCGGGAATAACATAAGTGGGTATGAGAATGACATAGAGGCACAAACAATAGTAAACGGTACTACATAGCTAACATAGCCTAAATAAAGCAGAGGAGGATGGATGCTCAAAGCAATATCTTGTAGCATCGGGTTTAAGCCTAACCCTTCTTTAGGAACGAAAGAAAACACGTTAAAAGGATTGGAGGTAAAGTAAATAAAGCTGCTAAAAAATAATTGTATGGCTGATAGAATAATAATAGATAAAAATTTAAGACGGTTATCTTCAAGTAAAAATATATAACAGCAACTAACGATTTGTAATAAACAAAACCATAATAACATTGAGCCTTCGTGGCTCGACCAACTACCGGCTATTTTATATATTAAAGGTTTTAAAGTACTGGAATTTAAGAAAACATTTTGTAGTGCAAAGTCAGAGATAATAAAAGCATAGACTAGGGTAAAAAAGGCAAGTATAGTACATGAGGCAGCTATGTAGAAAGGGCAAGTAATGAGGTAGTTGTCATTCCCGTGCAAGCGGCAATCCAGTCTATAAAATAGAGATTTTTTATGGATTCCCGCTTTCGCAGGAATGACATAAAAGACAAAAGACAAACCGATAACCGACAAGTACATCGTTGTTAGCAGTAAAAAATTACCGATTTCACTCACTGCTTATTGTTGCCTCGGTAGTAGGTAATACGGTAATTTTTACGCTATCAATCTTATTGGCAATTTTCTTTAAAATAATTACCTTTAAATTAAATATTTCAATTACTTCCCCTTGATTTGGAATTCTAGCAATTTTATGGATTATTAATCCTGCTATAGTGTTTGCATCTTCATCCGATAAATTCCAATCAAGTTCTCGGTTAATATCTCTAATAGTTGTAGTTCCTTTTATAATGAACTCGGTATTAGACTTCTTGATAATTTCATTATTAAGTCTATCATGTTCATCAGTAATAGGCCCTACGATTTCTTCTATAACATCTTCAAGAGTAATAATACCTAGTAGAGTACCATACTCATCTACAACACAAGCAAAATGATTATTACGTTCTCTAAATGCATGTAGCTGGTCTACTACAAGTGCATTCTCAGGGATAAACCAAGGTGGGGTTAGAAGTTTATTAATATTAACTTTTTTTGCATCATTATTATTTTCGTATAATGCTTTAAGCAAATCTTTTAGATTGAGAATTCCTATTATATTATCTCTATTATCTTGCCACAAAGGTATACGTGTATGAGCACCCGATAATAAAGTTTTAATTATCACTTCATGAGGTAGGTCGATATTAAGGGCTATAATACTACTTCTGTGAGTCATAATTTCCGATACCGTCATATTACGTATATCTAATATTCCGCCGAGCATATTACGATCAGATTTATAAACTCCGCCTTCTTGATGGTAATGCTCAATCACGCCTCTTACTTCTTCCGTGCCTGATATTTGAGGATTTAAATTAATACGAAATATGAAGCAAAATATTTTTGTAATGTAATCAAGAGCAATATTAATAGGTTTGAAAAGCTTTAAAAATATTACGATAGTTGAAGCCATTTTTAATGCTAATTGTTCAGGTTTAGCAACGGCTATTGCTTTCGGTACTACTTCGGCAAAAACAATAATTATAAAAGCCATAACGCCGGAAGCAACAATGGGTCCATTATCTCCAAGAAAGCTAATAAAGAGAGTAGTAGCAATAGTGGTACAAACAGTATTGATTAAACTATTACCTATTAATAAAGTTCCTATGACCTTTTCTTTTTTCTTAAGAACCTCTAAAATTGTTTTAGCACGCTTATTACCGGCGATTTTAAGCTTATGAATCTTCCCTGGGGAAGAAGCGGTAATAGCAGTTTCGGTAGCGGCAAATAAAGCAGATAAGGCGATCATTATTATAATAACGATCACAAGTATGGTAGTCATTCTTTGTTAAAATATAAATTAACTATAAATAATTATATTAGTAATTATAGATTTTGCCTAATGTTTTTTTGTTATCAACGACTCCTTTCAGTATCTTTTGTTTTTCGGCTGTTACTAAGATTGTGAAATTTATTATTTGTAGATGATGTCTTGCGTGATTCATGTCCAATCGCTATTGCTTGTTGCTGTATTAATAATGTATTAGCTTGAGCTTTCCTTAAATTTATACCTTGGTCTTTAGATTCTTCAGTAGTTAGAATTTTTTGCCCTTTAGAGAGTTTGATCGCACTATCGCATACGAAAACTCCGCAATCATATACATTTTCTTGTTGCTTGGTATTTAGGTCTGTTATTTTTGCATCGGAATAAATTTCGGTAATATATTCTGTTACTTTTGGTCGAGATTCCAATGGTTCACCATAGGGGTCATTATACATAAAGTTTATATTACCTTTATCATCTTTATTAGCCATTAAGAGTAACCAATGTTTATATCCTGTATTTAGTGGTATAATTGCAGGCTTATTATCTAGTATTAAATCCTCTACTGTAACACGCAGAGTATCTTTTAGTATTTCCGGCTCTTCTAAAGAGGCATGATGAAATATAGAGAACATATTCTTATCTATATTTGCTTCCAATATATTTTTTATATCATCTTCAGTGTATAAATAAGTAGGTTGTTTTATATTTCCTGTATTATAAACACCAACTTGATCTTCAGTATTTATAACCAGTGATGATTTTTTTTCAGGTATCTGCTGTTTTGGCTCTATCACTGGTGTGGCTAATTGTTGTTCTGCTTTTAGAGATTCCTTATACATTTCCTGTGGAATTCCTAATTTTTCCCATGGTTTTTGATTATTAGCGGGAGCTTGCTGTTGCGGTGGATTTATAGAAGATGCAACAGTGGTTAGTGGTTCTTCTGTTATTGTCGGCTTTGCTTCCGTAGTTGGAGTTGTTGATTCGTGAGTTTTAGGTTCTTCTTTTTTGCCGAATATTGCTTCTTTAAAACTAGTTATTATATCTTTAAAATAGTTAAAAATTCTTTTAAAAAAAACTTGCGGTTGTGGTTGGTTTGCTTTTGGAGGTTCATATGATATTGTTTGTTCTATTTGTATATCCTTAGGTCTATCATTCATAACTTTCTTTGTATTAATAAAATTAAAGTCAATAGGATTTACCTCAGTTTTACCTAAATCTTTTTGAAATTGCCTAGATATTTGTGATACATATTTTTTTAAGTTTTCAGCAGCATTATTTGCATCTTTTAAGATTTCATTAATTTCGAGTTTCAATCCATAAATTTGATCTTCAGAGGTAATACCGAACTTAGCAGTGATAAGATTTGTTGCTTCGTCTGCAGAAAGAGGCCAAGTTTCTATAATCACTCTACCGCCTTGATTTTTAGTGTTTTTTATTATTTTATCTAGCTTTTCTTTATCAGGTATTGTACCGGAAAGTAATTGATCAATTTTACGATCAGATACAAGATTGTTAAAAACAGATGTTACTAAACTTATATCCGTAATTGTAGTGGCTTTATCTTTTGGTACTATACCATCGGCTATAGATAAATTTTGATCTGCTTCATTTGTAAAAAAAACATGATCAACTTTTTTCATAATTTGCTTCCAATAAGCTTCTAGTTCAGAATTTTGGGGTAATGAATTATATTGATCAAAAGTAATAGTAGTTTTTATATTTAAATTTTGTAAATTAATTAAATCTTGTACCTTAAAAATGGGTTGTATATTATTGTTATTAAGTTGAATATTAAAAATCGGTGTTTTGCTCTTTTTGTGGGATTCTTGTAAGATCTCCGAAAAAATACGTTCTTTATCGGGTATATGTGATGCTTTATTAACTTCTAGCCGGATAATAGGCAGTTTATTTTGAGTTTCCTGCTTGTTTATTTTCTCTAATATCCGATCTTCATCTCCAAGTAAAAGAGTAAATATAATAGGATCAGCCATTACTAACCTTTATTAAAAGAATATTGGGTTCTGTGAAAATTTCTAATTGATTTGCTATTTTAAGATATTTTTTAGCAAAAAAGAGCCAAAATTAAATCTTCACAGAACCTACATATAATTATTAGAATTTTTGAGCTTTAAATCAAGCTATATTTAATAATCTGTGCTTTAACTTATATAATTTATCCATTTTATGTGCTAATTCATGGTTATGTGTTACCATAATAATTGCGGTATTTTGTTCTCTTGCTACTTTTAAAAATAAATTAAATACTTCATTTGTAGTTTTGGGATCTAAATTACCTGTCGGTTCATCTGCTAAAATAATTTTCGGCTTATTAATTAAGCTCCGCGCTATAGCGACCCGTTGTTGTTCTCCTCCCGATAATTCTCCAGGCATATTATAGAGTTTTTCCCCAAGCCCTAAATCATCTAATATCTTTGTTGCATCTTCTATTGCTTCTTTTTGATCAAGACCACTAATAAGCCTTGGCATAATAACATTTTCAAGAGCGGTAAAATCTTTAAGTAAGTGATGTTGTTGATAGATAAAACCTAAATAATGAAGACGAATGAGATGATATTTTTGATACTTGCTATTTGGTATGATGACTTGACCTTTTGTAGGTTTATCAAGCAAGCCGGCAATATGTAGTAAAGTTGATTTGCCGCTACCTGAAGAACCTATTATAGCGATTAATTCACCTTCATTAACCGTTAGATTAAGATCATCTAGTACTCTAACAATAGTTTTGCCTTGGCTGTAATGTTTTGAGATATTTTTTAAAATGAGGACTGTATTATTCATATCTTAGGGCATCCACGGGATTTAATTTTGAGGCTCTATAAGAAGGATAAATTGTCGCAAGAAAACACAATATTATAGATAAAGAGGTAATTAAAATAATATCCTCAGCTCTTACTTTTGAAGGTAAACTATAAAGAAAATAAATAGCTGCCTCAAAAATTTTAGTACCGGTTATACGCTCCAAATAATTCTTGATAGTTTGAATATTATAAGAAAAGGTAACACCAAGGATTACACCTAGTGTTGTGCCAAGTAATCCTATAAACATTCCGTTATAGATAAAAATAAGCATTATTTGCTTAGTGCTTGCTCCCATAGTTCTAAGAATTGCAATATCTGAAGTTTTATCTTTAACAAGCATAAATAAGCTTGAAATAATATTAAATGCGGCAACCGTAATAATTAAAGATAGAATAGTAAACATAGCCGTACGCTCAACAGCAAGAGCACTTAAAAATTGTGAATTTAAGGTTTGCCAATTAAATACATATAGGGTTGGACCTAAGAGTGATTGTATTTTATGTGAATATGTGAGAGCTTTATCGGGATCTAGACTATTAATTTCGATTAAATTAATATTGTGGCCGAGAGATAAGAAATTTTGTGCTGCGGTAAGCGGCATTAATATCGTTGTCAAATCATAATCATACATACCGCTATTGAAAATTGCTATAACTTTAAATTCTTTTGATCTTGGTATACTGCCAAAGGTGGTAGAAACTGAATTCGGTGAAATTAATCTAATCTTATCCCCAACGGTTACGCCTAAATTGCTTGCTAATTGTTCTCCGAGTGCTATTACGTTTTTGCCGTGAAAATTATCAAAACTACCAAAATTTACATTTTTAAAAATTTCATTTCTTACACTTAGATCCTTTAATTTCATACCTTTAACAAGCACACCGCTATTATTACTTTTACCAAGAGCCAAAGCTTGACCGTGAGCAATGAATGTTACATATTTTACATAATCTTGTTTTAGGAGTTTGGCTTTAATCTCTTCATAGTTATCAATACTACCATCTTGTCGATTTATCACTATATCCCCATTTAAGCCGATAATATTTTTAGTAAGCTCTATATGAAAACCGTTCATAACGGACATGACTACTATCAATGCTGCAACGCCGATCATGACGCCCACTAAAGAAAAGGCAGAAATAATAGAAACAAATTTTTCGTTTTTCTTAGCTCTAAAATATCTGAAAGCTATCTTGAAGATAAAATTGTTATTGATCATTTGTTTATTTTTTCTTACATCCGTGTCTAGGTTATTCCTGTGTGAATCAGCTTTTTTGTCATTGTGAACAGCCGTAGGCTGCGTGGCAATCTTATGAAATAATAACAAATTCCTGAGATTTTGTTGCGTCAACACTTACAGTTTTGCCTCACAATGATGACATAAAGACATCTACACGTTACTAGAAATCTCAAAGACTTTATCATACTTAAATAATTTAGGTAATGTTACTAACCCAAATAGCGTAACACTGGATATAGTAATGCCAAGAGGAGTAAAAGTACCGTTATATAAAAATCCTACTAATTGCAGCCCAAATGCCGTTAAAATCAATCTAGCCACAGTGAAAATAGCCGTCATACGAGCTTTACCGTTCGGAATAGCTTCTAAAAGCAATGGCCATAATATGTTAATCGGATATATCACGCCAAGAGATAATAATAAAGTAACTATTGTTATGGTTAAAGGATTATTAATATTATATACAACTAATATGCTATTGCCTAGTAGGAATAGTATTATAAATATAACTCCAAAATAGAAGCAATTTTTAATACCGAATTTTTTAAAGCAATAACCGCTTGAAAAGCTCATAATTGAGAATAGAGCTGCCATTGCTCCTTGATAAAGTCCGAAATATTCTAAAGTTACACCTAAATCTTGCATATATAAAATAGGAGCAATCCCAATAAATATCCAATATCCTTGTGCAAGAAATATCATTGTAAGTATATAATATATAGCTTTTGGCGATTTGAAGATAGGTATATATTCTTTTAAAGAAATACGTATTTTTTTTATTAACTTCTCTTTTTGGAATAAATAATATACCAAGAATTAGGCTGATCAAACCTACTATAAGCAACAAAATAAAATTGCCACGCCAGCCCCAAAATAAATTGACGTAGCTACCTATAAACGGTGCTATTGCCATAGAAAGGGCAATAGTGCCGTTTAAAATGCCCATGAATCTTTGCTGTTCTTGTACCGAATAAATATCGGCAAGAACAATATATACTAGCACTGCAACCGATGATATCCCGCATCCTTGCAAAAATCTTCCAAATAATATAACTGCATAATTATTTGCAAATACACAAAATAAACTACCAAGATTAAAAATCAGTAAACCGAGTATAATAATCGGTCTGCGTCCGTACCTATCTCCTAAATTACCGACTATAAGCGAAGTAATACAATAAGCAGTTAGATTAACACCAAGTAGTAACTCTGTCATAAAAGTTGAAAGGTTGAATGTATCTTGTATTTCAGGAAAACTTGGAATGAATAAATCTATTTCCGCTCCAGCGAGTATTTCCATGATGATTACGGTAATAATTAATTTCATAAGTAATTGTTAGTTTGAGGTTATTTTAGCAAAGTATTATTGAAGCCGAAAGCCTTGCGCGATGTCATCCCTTGCGAGGCATTGTTGCATAGATACCAAGTCGTCATTGCGAGCGAACGTTAGTGAGCATGGCAATCTCAGGAATTCTTCCCAAGATTGCTGCATCAATTTACTATTGTAAATTTTCTCGCAATGATGGAAAAACTGATCCACGCAACAACATTTTTGTGGGAATGACATAAATAAGGACGCAGGAATGGCAGCAAAGCCACACAACAAATTAGCTTTCTATATTCTTATAGCTTACAATAATTAGTGTATTGTTTTACTAAAGAAAGAATAAATGAATCTTTATACTCGTCTAGCAATTTTTATTTATCAGGAGTATATACATGATACGATAACAGGAAGACTGAAAGGAAGTGCAAGCAGAAACTTTTAGTAATATATGTTAAGAATAATGATTCCTAACATGTGGGACTATTAACAAAATAAATTTTAAAGCTAATTAAATTTATTTTTACTGCAAATTATAAGGCTTTTTTAAAATAGAATTAACTATTCCTTCAAAACTCTTATTAATGTTCACTAAAAATTCTTTTTAATTATCAATTAAAATTATTTTGTTAACAGTCCCCTATCAATTTTAAAAATTAATTAAAATCTTACTTATTAATTCCTAAAGCTTGTTTTTGAGTATCGGTAGTATTCTCCATTACCCACTTTTGGACATCAGGACTTAACATATTATACTGATCTGCTGTTAAACTAGCAACCCAAGCTTGTTGATCGTCAGTACTCATAGCTTGTATTTGGGTTGTTGTAACTGAAGCTGGGGCAGGCATTTGCATTGATGAAGCAAATACTGAGTTCGCGAAAGCTATAATTAATAAAATCTTTAATAAATTTTTCATTTTGTAAACCTTTTTTGTTTTGTAATTACGATTATAACAAAGCTATGGCAGCTTTCAAGCTAAATTATATTAAACATTTAAATTTTTTATACTAAGGAACTTTTATTGTAACAAATATATCAATTATATACTTTATTGTCATTCCCGCAACAGCGGGAATCCAGTAAAAAGCGTTCAGTATCATACCGTGGCTTGACCACAGGATCTTGTGTCACAGATTATGCTCTAAGATACCACGCTCAAGTCGTGGTATGACATTAAGGTTGACTGGATTCCTGCTTTCGCAGGAATAACATACCCCTTTATATTGTTAACTGCTCTCTGCAAATATTTCGATAAATTTCTGAGTTTTTAGATAAATCATTATGTGATCCTTCAGCGACTACTCCTCCTTTATCTATTACTAAAATATAATCAGCTGATTCTATACTACTAATTCGATGGGCAATTGATATAATAATGTTCCCTTTCATTATTTTTTTTATAGACTCTAGTAATTTCTGTTCGCTCATCGTATCTAAAGCACTCATTGCCTCATCAAGAAGCAAAATTTGCGGCATGCGTAGTAATGCTCTAGCAATAGCTATTCTTTGTTTCTGTCCTCCTGATAATCTAACCCCTCTTTCACCGATTTTAGCATTTATACCGTCATGAAGTTTAGCAGCAAATTCTTCTATTCCTGTAATTTTTATTATCTCATTTATTTCGTCGTCGCTTGCTTCATTATTACCGAATATAATATTTGATTTTATAGTGCCGGAAAAAATGCTAGCCTCTTGAGGAACATAGGCAATTAATTTACGAATTTCAGCAGGATTTAAAAGAGTTATATCTTGATTGTTAATAAGGATAGTGCCGTTTTCTTGCCGGTAAAAACGCAGCAGTAACTGTATCACAGTACTTTTTCCTGCACCTGATCTACCTACAATACCAAGAAACTTATTGGCATTTATCTTCAAAGACATATTATTAATAATCCTTAAATTAGGTCTTGAATGATAGGTAAAATCAACATTTTTGAATTCTATCGAGATTGGATCGGAATTATTTAATTCTAAATAATTAGTATGTGCTATAGGTGTCTTATCTATAATTGTAATTATTCTCTCAAGGGCTGTAACAGGTAAATGCATTTCGCTTAGTAGCTCAAAAATACCACCACAGCTAACTCCGGCGATAATCGCATAATAAATAAACGAGATAATTTGTCCCGCAGATAAATGACCTTTCACTATATCTGAAGCTCCGATCCAAACGACTAAAGTAATCGCAAGAAATATAACGGCTATTGAAATCGCAAAGAATAAAGCACGAATTTTTAAACGGGTTTTGCAGTATATTAAATAGTTTTGTAATTTAGTGTCAAAATCGGCAATTTTGTTTATTTGATGGTTAAAAGCATAAATAGCTCTAATATTATTAAAAGTTTCATCAATATCCGATGCTAAAAGTGACTTAGATTCTAGAGCTTTTTTAGATAAAACCTTAACATGCTTGCCAAATTTAATTAAAGGAATTAATAAGATAGGAATGGTAATAATTACTATAGAAGCGAGTTTAAAGCTTTCAAAAAACATTAATGTAATGCTGCCAATTAGCATCACCGAATTGCGAATAAAAAAAGATAAGAAATTAACGATGAGAGTAGATATTTGATCTATATCATTTGTTAGGCGTGAAATTATATCGCCGATTTTTAGTTCTTCAAACTCTTCAATTTCATAATTAATTAAATTATTATAAGCTTCTTTTCTTATTTGATTAACTGCCTTTTCAGCAACATTATTGATAAAATATGAACGAAAAAAACTAGCAATACTTAAGATGATAATTAATAAACAAATATATAATATAGATTTATCAACCGATAAAATATGGTCTTTGCTCAAGCCTTTATCAACTAAATTTCTAAAAACACTACCGATTAGTAATAATGAAGCTGATACGCTAAGTAAAGAGATCATAACGATGATCAAATCTTTTTTATAGAACCTTAGATATTTAGCTAGTCTATATAAAAGTTTGATATCCATAAGAAAAAAATGTCATTGCGAGCGACTGTAGACGTTGTTGCATGGATGTCAAATCGTCATTGCAAGGAGCGAAGCGACGTGGCAATCCAGAAAAATAACAAAAAAGTACTAATTTTAGTATTTTTTACTGGATTGTTTCGTCAATTACTTTGTAATTTTCTTCGCAATGATGATTTGGTAACCACACAACAATTCCAAAATATGGGGCGAGTGACGGGATTCGAACCCACGACCCTCAGAACCACAACCTGATGCTCTAACCAACTGAGCTACACCCGCCATAAATTAACAACATAAATTTAGATTATCAGAAGGAGTTAGTCAAGAATATTTATTGTATTAACATATATTATTTGACTTATATATTATAACTATATATAGTTACAACATCAGTATATAAAACTTATAAATAAATAAAGCTAAACAAAATCCTAAAGGATTAAGTTTCTCTGATTCATACTTTAATGACTAAGTGCGGTTAGCTTAAAGATAGGCAAAAAGGTAGCCATCAGATTTGGTACTTGCCCAAAGGAACTAGGTTATCTATTCACACTTTTGGAAATATGGTAAAAGAATATCAAGTTCGACCATTTTTAAACTTTGCAAAAGGAAATGAAGATGAAAACAAATGATACATTTGATGGGTTTACTATAGAACTTTTTAAAGATACGGATGGAGATTGGCTAGCAAGGTTTGAAGAGCTACCGAATGTATCAGCTTTTGGCAATTCGCCTGCAAAAGCACTGCAAGAATTACAACAAGCTTGGACTTTAATGAAAGAAAGTTATATAAGTCATAATCAATCTATCCCCTTAGCTCCGTCTAGGAAAGAGTATAGCGGACAGTTTAATGTTAGAGTAGATAAACGTGTGCATCGAGCTTTAGTACTTGAAGCACTTAGAGCAAAAATTAGTTTAAATGCTTTAGTATCTCAAAAATTAACTTTATCGGTAAAACAATGAAAAAAAAAGCAGTTATTTTATTAAGCGGTGGACCTGATTCTACTACGGTTCTTGAGATAGTTAGCAAAACGGATTATGAAATTTATGCTCTAAGTTTTAATTATCATAGACGCAATAGTCTGGAAGTCCAAAAAATCCAAGGATTAATTAAAGATTATAATGTAAAACAACATAGGGTTATTAATATTGATTTGCAGTCATTTATCGGTTCGGCATTGACTGATGATAATATAGATGTACCAAAATTTAAAAACACAGATCAATTACCAAGTGACATACCGGTTACTTATGTACCGGCACGTAATACAATATTTTTAAGCTACGCACTAGGAGTTGCTGAGGTTATAGGAGCTAGAGATATTTTTATTGGGGTACACACTAATGATTATACTAACTATCCTGATTGTCGTCCTGAATATATAAAATCTTTTGAAGCAATGGCAAATTTAGCAACTAGGGTAGGAGTAAATGGAGAAAAAATTACTATCCATGCTCCTTTAATAAATATGACCAAAGAGCAAATAATTAAAAAAGGGCTTGAGCTTCGAGTAGATTATAGTAAAACAATATCATGTTATGATCCAACAGAAGACGGTTTATCTTGTGGTCAATGTCTATCATGCATTGCACGACTTGATGCTTTTAAAAAGAATAATGTACAAGACCCGATTAAGTATGTATAATTATAGATATATACTCATAAATAAAATTAATAATAAAATAATATGAAGTAAATTTGTATACAAGGTGGAAACCGTTGTTCACCGTGTATACTTTTTATTTAAAAATCTTCTGTATAATATGAATATGCAATATTTCTATTATAGAAAAATAGTTAGTATATATGATAAATAGAGGACATTTATATGCCCCTTTTCCTGTGCTTGATTTAAACGATATAGTTTTACGAGAGTTAGTCGCGGAGGATGCACAAGATTATTTTAATTATATGAGTAAGCCGGAAATGGCTATTTATATAACTGATAGCAATAGGCCTAAAGACGTAGAAGAAGCCGGAGAGGAAATACGTTATTGGTCTAGTTTATATAAAAATCATAGAAGTTTTTATTGGGGCATTGCCATTAAAGACGATAATAAATTAATAGGTACTGCCGGTTTTAATATAATAAATCTAGAGCATCATAGAGCAGAAATAAGTTATGATCTAGATCCTAATTTTTGGGGTCAAGGTATGATGTTAAAATCTATAAAGAATATTTTAAAATTTGCTGATTATATTGGTATTATAAGAGTACAAGCAACAGTAATTACTGATAATTTTCGTTCAATTAATCTTCTTGAGAGATGCGGTTTTGCTAGGGAAGGAATTCTTAAAAAATACGAAATAGTTGCAAATGAGCATAAAGATTATTATATATACGCAAGAGTACTATAGTAAGAATTGTTAAAATAAACATAAAAAAGAAAGTTAATGGTAGTAGAAGCTGATAAAAAAGCATTGATTTGTTCGTTTTGTAGTAAAAAACAACATGAAGTAAAAAAACTGATAGCAGGTCCTGCAGTATTTATTTGTGATGAATGTATAGCTTTATGTACAGATATTATGAAAGAAGAAAATAAAGTTGCTTTAAAGCAAATTACTTCTTCAATTCCAACGCCGCAAAAAATATGTGGCATTCTAAATGATTATGTAGTTGGGCAAGATCACGCGAAAAAGATTTTAGCAGTAGCGGTTTATAACCATTATAAGAGGCTTGAATATGTACAATCCGGCAATAATGACGTTGAGCTTAATAAGTCGAATATCTTACTGATCGGTCCTACCGGTTCAGGAAAAACTTTACTTGCTCAAACGCTTGCTAAAATTTTAGACGTACCTTTTACTATGGCGGATGCTACTTCTTTAACGGAAGCCGGGTATGTTGGTGAAGATGTTGAGAATATATTACTACGTTTATTGATAGCATCTGAGTTTAATATAGCAAAAGCACAAAAAGGTATAATTTATATTGACGAGGTTGATAAAATTGCCCGTAAATCGCAGAATCCTTCTATTACACGGGATGTATCGGGTGAAGGAGTACAGCAGGCATTACTTAAAATTATGGAAGGAACAGTTGCTTCCGTGCCTCCTCAAGGTGGTAGGAAACACCCACAACAAGATTTCGTACAGTTAGATACTTCAAATATCTTATTTATTTGTGGTGGTGCTTTTATGGGGATTGATAGCATTATAACCTCAAGAACTAATCATAGTTCTATAGGCTTTGCAGCTAACGTAAATATAGATAAAGAGAAAAATAATAGTGAGATTCTTAAATCCCTAGAGATTGAGGATTTAACTAAATTTGGTTTAATTCCTGAATTTATCGGTAGATTACCCATCGTTACTACTTTAGATGAGTTAGACAAAGAAGCTTTAATTACAATTTTAAATAAGCCTAAGAACGCCATAGTAAAGCAATATCAGAAACAATTTGAGCTTGATGATGCTGAGCTTGTAATTGATGATTCAGCCTTAGAAGCTATTGCCGAAAAAGCTCTAGCTAAAAAGACGGGAGCAAGAGGACTTCGTTCAATACTTGAGCATCTTTTGCTTGATAGTATGTATAAAGTTGCCGAGCTAAAAAAACAGCGTGTTACTATTACAAAAGAGGTAGTTAACGGCTTAGTCGAACCGATAATGACCTCTCTCATTTCTACAAAATCAAACAAAAAACAACCGATTATTGCAGATATACCGGCGTAAATATTATTTCTTCTCTATGTCATTCCCGCGTAGGCGGGAATCCAGAAAAATAACTTCAATATTGATGTAAGAAGTTACACATGTGATAAAGTAAACATATACAACACAAGTTTTTTATATGTTTTACTGGATTCCCGCCTACGTGGGAATGACATAAACAAGCCTGCAACAAGACCTACGACTGCTCGCAATGATGGGTGGGTATCCACACAACAACGCCGGCTTGACCACGGGACAATACTAATTTAGTATAAAATTTATCCTAAACTAGTATTATAGCGGTTTAAATACCATTAAGAAAAAAATAATACTCAAACTGATAAATACCGGCCAGCCTAGATAGAATCATAATTTATAATATTTTTCCGGTAGGGGAATGCGCGGTTTTAATGTTTCAAGTGCCATATTTCGTAGTGGAATTTGAATCCATACCACCAGAAGCCAACAACTACCGGCGATTATGTATCCGATATAAGTTAAGGTAAGCAATTATAGCCAAGCATATTTACTAATATTATGTCGCTAACCGGTTGCATTATCACAGTTGGAGTAGTAAAAAGAAGATCAGCTATTGTAGTGCGAGCTGTATATGCTGTTGCATTCAAATCACCGGTTTTATTTGCCCACCACATAAAAAAAGCAGTACCAATTCCAGTACCAAATAAAGTGGTAGAGCTAATAATATGCATAGTTTTTATAAAAAGATAATCCATTATTTATCTCGTTCTATTGCCATGAATATTAAAGTAAGTAATATTACTGGAATATTTTTAAATATCGGACCAAGCGGATCTAGCCACAATATTGGCTTAAGATATGTTAATAGTAGAGTATAAGCTAGTTTTAATAAAATTTGTAAACTACATATCCTATTTATTTTATTTTTGATAATTAGTAGAATTCTAAGAATAATATCTGTAAAGCAACTGCCATATAATATGTAAGGTGCTATTTGTTTATCAAATCCTAGTGATATTATAATTTGCATACTAGCATCATAAACAAAAATGCTTGAAATAATTCCTGTCATTATCCAAAATAGTCCTAAGACAATTTTTATTATAGGTTTTAAAAAATAAAGCCTAGCGTGCCATATGGATTGTACGGTTAAAGGTTCGGTTGCAAAACCTTGTTGCAAGTTTCTAGGGATTATAGAAGTAAAATCGATAAAATCTTTTTTATCAGCAATATTAGGTTGAAGTAACATATTATACCCAGTAGAATTAATGGGTCCTATTTTTAGACAATCCCCTAATTTAGCTGCTATTTTAATGAATATTAAAGGAATTTTTATTAGTCTTCCATGACTCCAAGCCATCTTCTGAATCCAAGCAAGATATTCTTCATGTTCACTATGTCTGGTCCAACTATTTTTAATAATGTGTGGATTTTTCCTTCCCTTTCTATACAGTGAATAATTACTTTCGTTAAATCATCAATATGAATAGGTTGAAATTGTTGTAAACCATCACCTATTAAAGGAATAAAATACGGTAATGTTGCAAGAGCCCTAAATAGCAAGGTACCACCATAACAACCGCTTGCGTAAACAAGAGACGGTTGTAAAATTACCCAGTCTATATTTCTAATTTTTGTAAATATTCTTCAGCTGCTTTTTTAGTTAAAGCATAAGCAGTGTTTTTTTCATCATCTATTCTAAGAGCTGAAATATGAATAATTCTTTGTACGTTAGTAAGGGTGCAAGCCTTAAATAGCGCCTTTGGATCATTGACATGAACATTGCCAATATTATTGCATGACTAGACGTTAACACACCTGATACATTAATAACTATATCTATGTTATTTAATCTATTTATCCAGTTTTGTGGTGTTAGGTCTATATTAAAATCACAGTATATCACTTCTGCAGTAGGGAATTTTTCCTGGTCGATTCAACATCTCTAACACAGCATATTACTTTATAATTATTCTTTAATAATTCAGCTGTAATATATGATCCAATAAAGCCGTTAGTTCCTGTTACTAGTATTCTCATTATAATATAAACGATTCAGGTACTGACATTTTTTATATCACTAATCAGATCCTGTTGCCAATAGAAGATAAAAAAGGATATGTTATGTCCACAACTATTGTTTTTTTGGTTAAAAACTTTTATAACCCAATCCTCTTCTCTCTTATCATAAACTGGGGTTGCTCGTGTGTGACTTTAATGTTAAAATAATTAAAGATTATATAATGATTATATATAAAAGATTTGAATAAATATTAAGAGATGTTTATATTTTTAATATTTATTTAATTGAAATTATGAGTAATAAACTAGAAGTAATAATACAATATTATAATGATATATCAAATTTAGGCGTAAGATTATGGAAAACTACTACAGCACTTGCTAGTTTTAATTTAGGTGAGGTATGGACAATATGGTTCTGTGATAAAAAATTTTAAAGATCTACTGACACTAGATCAAAGTTTAATTTATACTCAATCTTTAGAAACAATGTGAAGTAAAGTAGCCGCTACCGGAAAGTATCAAGATAATAATATTGATCATTCTCAATGGAGCCATTGTTTTGAAGAGCTAAATAATCGAGATCATTTTTTATGTATAAAGCTACAGAAGTTAATAGGAGTAGAAAACAAGAATATCATTGATGCTATGCTAGATGATATAGGGGATATAAATTCATTAGATTTTAGTACCCTAGTTACTAAAGTCCAAGTGTTTTTAAAAAATAATTTAGATCAATCTGAACACTTGATTAAAGCAGCCAAAGAAATCGATGCTATGGCATATCCTCTGACGAGAGAATATTTTTTATATCGCTATATAGCTAAAGCAATATTACTTACAAATACTTTAAATGCGCCTTCCTCGTATGAAAACGCGTTTAATATAGTAAAAAAAGCTCATTTAATTTTTGCAAATTATCTTAATTCATTAGAGTAAAGTCTTACTAGAATAGAAAAAGCTAGTGATAAGTATAATGAAGATCACAAAATTGCTTCTTGGTTAACCGAAAAATCAGCTTTAGTTAGTAATCATTCAGGTAAAATAGCAATTACTTATGTTTCTCTTATAGTGGGTGTAATTGCTTTACGTTCATATGTAATTGACGAAAAGGATCCTTGGTATGAATTATGTGCTTTACCGATCACTAGCCTTGCGATGTTACAAATTTTATTATCTTTCCCGGTACGGTCTTATCAAATAGACAAACTAAAGAGGTGAATAATAATATGTTTCAAGCATTAGAAAATAACAATGACAATGCTGAAGATGTTAAATTTTTATTTGATCATACTCCAAGCTTTGCTAATGATGCCGTAAATACAACTGCGATTTGTTTTAGATATGCTGCTAATTTAGGGTTGCAGCCTATTGATTTATTAAATAATAATACTATTTAATCGTATAATTGTATATACGGGCTTTACGATGGTATACAGTTGCAGGAGTAGTAGAAGAACAAAGTAAAGTTACAAATTTTATGCAAAATAAATTAATTAAATTTTTGCATGATAAAATTGTACCGGCTTTAATTGAGCATAAGAAATTTACAGCTGAAGAAATTAAACCATATTTTCAGTTACTATATAAACATTCCAAAACAGATAAGAATACGCAAATAAAACTTCAGGCAATATATAATAAACTTACCAATCAAGATATAGATTTTAACAATATTGAATCAGACATTAGTATCTATCATGGATGGAAGAGTACTGCTATATGTTCGGCAATAGCCACACTGATTTTGGATTATATCTGTTTTTATTTTCGTAATCCAGCATTAGAATTTTATGAAGATCCAATGTTTTATGTATCAACTTCTGTTAAATTCATGTGTCTTGTTTCTTTATATTAGTATCAACATATTATGGCAATAAAGTTATAGAAAATATCACCAACAAAACATTAACTAATGATGTGTTTTTTCAAAAGTGTTACTATAATGATGCGGCAAGATTGACCGTAGCGATAGTACCTTTAATAATGTTTGAGTCTATTAAAGATTTAAAATTCTTAAGTCTTGCAACTTTAATAGATGTTTTAACAACTGTTATATTGGATTTCAATGTCGGCAAGGCAATTAGTAGTGCAGGCAAGAATATTGCCGAGAAAACCGCTACTACCCTTACTTGGCTTAAAAGGTTACCTCAGGCACAAACGATGATACAGTTATTGATATTAATCCTACAGAAGAAGTACCATGCTTAGAGGTTTTGTGGACACTGCTAATTGGTTTGCTATTTTGCAGCAAAAAATAGCCAAAATTAAATCTTTTTAGAAATGTCCACAAAACCTCGATTAAGGTTGTATAATTTACGTTATTTAATGTGCTCTTCCCATTTCAAATATAATTGAATCTTCAGAATTAAGTGTTGCATATATTAAAAAAGGCGAGGTGACATAGGACTGCACTTCGCTATGCATAAAAGCTTGGTACATTATCAATCTCTAAAGTAAAGTTTTTGCTATATTCAAGAAGTTTTTGAGCAGCTTTTAAGTGTATCAAACAACCTGTAGTTGTATTAAAGTAACCACCATAACTTATCTTCTTTAAATACGGATTATTGTAAATATTATAAAATATTTTGTTTTTAGAATATGACAAGGACAAATAAATTAAATCCCAGTCGGTAGGTAAATGCTTAAGCATTGTTAAAAATTTATTACGGAAATCGTCATTTAGTATAGCATCATCTTCTATTATTAGGGCATAAGGTATATTGTCTTTAACCATTTTAAGCCAAATTTCTCTATGGTTACAATAACAACCGAGTTCACCTGCCGTTAAAGTATGATTTAATATTTTGCTATCGGAATAATAATTTATATTTTCCGAAGGACAAAGTACAGTATAACCGTTATTAAGGGATAAAAGAGCAGGGTTATTTTTTACATCTAATCCGGTAAATCTTTTTCCCCCTGAATTTGTCATAGATAAATTATAACCGTCTACTGCACTAAACCTTTCATAGAATAAATTATTATTGTCGCATTGTTTACTATAATAAAAATTTTAATATCTTTTGCTTCAAGTGGAGCAAGAACCTATTTGATAAGTTTTTAAAAATATAAAAAGCAATGATAAACAAATAATTATAATTGATATTATAAAAAGAATTTTTAATTTGTATTTAATAAAGGTAATTTTTTTCTTAATTTTTCTTTTACTGCGATGTAATTATTTTCTGAAACCGGTACAATCTTATTATTATATATCTTATAATATTTTTCATCATCTTTATCAACAGAAATAATATAATTATATAAATCTTCTTCTGAATAATCTTTAGCAAATATTACTGAATTAGGGTTTACATCTTTTATATAACTTTTATCTGCATAATATATAATAGGTACTGCTCCTGCTAAATAAGCTTGAAAAGGTTTTGCAGTAACATACCCCTCATATGTTTTATTTTCAAAAGCAATAACAAATTTACATTTAGATAACCATTCACGAGTTTTTTCTTTTGGTATAATTGTAGATTCAGTATTTAAATATTTACTGCCGCTTACTACTTTTTTATACAGCGACAATTTATGAAAAAATCGATTTCTTGCTATGCAGCCGTCGTTCTCAGGATCTTCTATACCGTTAGAGACTAAGCAACAAGCAAAATACGTTTTGTTCGGATTGTATTTTGAGCGTTTATATTCAAGTACTGATGTCATTAGTACAATATATATAATATACAGGTATTCTTATATAATTTGGATGATCTATATAATCAAAACCTATAGATATATCATAATTTTCTAGTTTTGGTCTAACGGATTCACCGGTAAAAAATATCTTTATACTATCTTTATTACTAATAGTTCTTTGACCAAAAACACTATAAATAATAAGGTCATAATTGTTATGATCTATAACAATTGTTCTCGTTTTCTTTAATGATTTCTTTTATCATCGGTAGCTCGTCTATTGTAAAGCACGGCCACATATTAATAAGGCTCACTCTTATAGCATGTTTGTTTTCTTTTTTAGGAGCTTTAATCTTATATGCTTACACATAGTAACAATATGGCTATACACATTATGGAAAGTTTTTTTAACATTTAAATTACCTATTACGAGAAAAATTTATTTATAATTTTTCTGCTATTTGTGGTGGATTTTCTGCTTCCACTTCAATAATCTCAGATTTAGAGGAAACGATTTGATAACGCTCTAAGGTAGCCGGCATGGCTTTATTCCCTGAATCAATACCGAGTTTTTGAATATTCTTTACTCTTGACATAAAATTACGATTAAATGAGGCAGCAAATTTATCGTAATTAGTAACCATATTATGCAGGTTATTACCGATCTTTTGAGAATAATCTGCCATAGTACCGATGGAGCTTAATAGCTTTCTCACTTCTTCAATGATTACCTTATAATTTTCTGAGCGGCGATGATCGGTAATTTGAAATTTTGCAAATGATAGCATATTCATAAGTCCGCTAGGTCCTACCGGAAAGATATTACAGCCCCAAGCTTTTTGTAAAAATTCAGGGTCGGCTGCAATAACTTTCTCAACCGCTTGTTCAGTCGGCAAAAACATTAGAGTAAGAACATTGTTAAAGCTCTGATCCTTTTTGTTTAGATTAGTTAAAATATTTGCGGCATATTCTTTATTCGCCAAAGATTTTAAATGGTAATTCATAGTTTTATTAAGACTCATGTTATTATCTTGCTTGTCTACAAGAAACTTTGAAGCTTTAGAATCAATAACCATTAAATTACCGGAAGGAAGAAAAATGAGCGCATCAGGTCTTAGCTTTCCGCTATCTAATGTAGTTAGACCGTATTGCATAATGAAATCTAAATTAGGACGTAAGCCCGAAGATTTTAAGATATTCTCAAGGGTAATCTCAGCAAGTAGCCCCGCCCCGATCGGAGAAAGCAGAGACTGTTTTATCAAATCAACCGTACCTTTTGATTGCTCTATATCTTTATTTAATGCTCCCACCATCGTAATTAACCGTTCAAACTCACTATTAAATTTTCCTGAAGCAGTAGCGATATTTTTCTCGGCTAGCTCTCTTGCCGCCGTGTTTTCCATTTTATGTATCGCTATTAATTGCTTAGACAAATCTTGACCTAAATCAAATAACGCAGCTTTAGCCGATGAAAATGACTCTTCTCTTATTTTTTCTGAATCCTTAATAGTCTGTGCTTGATATTCTATTTTACACTGCAATTGCTCAATTTTCTGTAAATATCCTATCTTTTCTTGATTTAATAATTGGTTGTTATTGCTAATTTCTAGATTCTGCTCTGATAAAAATTGTAGCTGTGTCCTTAAGGTTTGAGTTTTTACATAAAACCAAATTATTAGCGCTAATAAAATAAGTAGCGTAGTTATAATAGTGGGTAATAAATAAGGCATAGAATGAAGCAAAGTTTAATGTTAAATAATACTAAAGTACCGCATAATTTGCACTAATTATTTTGGTATTGCCTAGAAAAGGTTGATATAGTCATTGTGAGTTACTGCAGGTGTTGTTGCATGGCTCGTTTTATGTCATGCCTGCGGCAGGTCTTGTTGTGTGGACCGAAAAACCCGTTCGGTGTTATGTCGTCGCTTGACCACAATATCCAAAAACACAACTTAAAATACTAAAATTTTAATGTTTTAAACTGGATCCCGCGATCAAGTCGCGGGATGACAATTAGGAAACTGGTCCACGCAACAAAGCATTCCCGCTTTCGTGGGAATGACATCGGAAGGCTAAACTATAAAACAACTTTTTCTAGGCAATGCTCAATTTCAATACTACAAGTAAGACTATTTCGATATTAGCCTATAATATTTTTATAAACTTATAGAAATATTATAATGGATAGGTTACATAAAAAGCAAGTTGAAGAATATCTAACAAATTACGGTAAGCTTGTATTTATAAGCGGAGTAAGGCAAGTAGGAAAAACTACAGTATCAAAACAAGTAATTAAGCCTAATCCTAATTCAATTTACCTAAATTGGGATTCTCTAGAAGATAGAAATAAAATCTTAAACAAACACACCGAACTTTTTAAAAATCTACTTTCTACTATATCCGATAAGAAACCGTGCTTAATATTAGATGCAATTCATAAATATAAAGATTGGAAAAATCTTGTAAAAGGATTTTATGATAAATTCGGAGAAAATATTGAATTTATTATAACAGGTAGTGCCAAATTAAATATATATAAAAAAGGCGGTGATAGCCTAATGGGACGTTATATAAGTTTAACCGTGCATCCGTTATCGGTATCTGAAATAGCTACAAATTTTGATAATGACATTGATGATATAAAAAGCCCCAAAAATATCACTATAGATGAATTTGAAGCTTTAATAAATTTTGGAGGATTTGCAGAAAGTTATTTAAAAGCAACTGCTAAATTTCATAGAATATGGAGTAATCAAAGATTCGAGCAATTATTTAGAGAAGATGTAAGACATACTGAAGATATCAACAATATTTATGCGTTAGAATTACTTGCTAGCATTATAAATGAGCAAGCAGGCTCATTAATAAGCCATACAAACCTTGCTAACAAAGTTAGAGTTTCAGACCAAACAATAAGAAGATGACTCTCTTTGCTAGAAAAGCATTATTATTGTTTTGCTATCAAACCTTGGTCTAAAAATGTTGTAAAAAGTTTGATAAAAGAGCCCCAAATTTACCTTTGGGATTGGTTGCAAATAAAAGATATAGGAACGAGATTTGGAAATCTTGTAGCTTCTCACCTTTTAAAAGCCGTATATTTTTGGAACGAAACAGGGCTTGGTGATTTTGGTTTATACTATCTGCGTGATAAACAAAAACGTGAAGTCGATTTAGTAATAACAAAAGATAACCAACCGTGGATTTTAGTGGAAGCGAAAGTAAGTGACTCAACTGTTTCTGCAAGCTTAAAATATTTTCATGAATTACTTAACCCTGAGTTTAGTTTTCAAGTAATTCAAAATAAACAAGCTATTTTGGACTCTTGCTTTGATAAACCGGGTTTATGGATAGTACCGGCTATTACTTTCTTATCTCAACTTGTTTGATATGAATTTTTGCAAAAAAGGTAATCTAGGCAAATGTAAATCATATGACTATTTCGTTGCTTAGAAATAGTCATTACCAATTCGACATTTAATTATAAGCTGTATCCTCGCACATACCACTAAATGTAGCTGAATTGACTATATTCACTTTATCTTCTAGCGGTCCGAGTGGCTGAGCCGGTTTTAACAATTCCGGCGTTAATATAAATTTAGTTTTTTTCTCGATATTCGATAAAAAAGGTAAATGTAAACTATGAGGGCTGTATATTATTGCATATTTATCCCATTCTAGATATTGTCTATTCAAATTCTCTTTATATTCAGATGGCCCATATACTTCTATACTACCAAATTTATATTTTTTTAAAGGATATAGCTCATAATCATAAAAAAAATCATTTGGATATTTATTACGCATACTTTGATTAAAATGAACAAATTTATCATTTTCTTTATGAAATACGAAAATATCTAAGCATCTTTCTCCGCAAATTACATAAATTTTATTATGTTTAACACGATATCCTAATTGTTCAAATTGCGGTAATATT